>DAOVYP010000078.1 GCA_030635565.1 Spirochaeta sp.
AGGAGAAGGAACAACGCGGTTATCACCCAGGTTATTACCGTTTTCTTAACCTTCATTACCTCACCATCCCACCCCACAATTCTAGCAGATCGGGCCTTGAACTTCATCTTCATATACTCCTCATTTGATTGGGAGTCTCTTATAACTTGCCCGGGAGCCCGGGGAACGTTATTGTAAAGCCATGGAACGTAAATTGACACTTAAGGACATTTTGTTGAATTCCGTCGAGCGTTGGCCTGATAATCCCGCAACGGGACCGGTCGGCAGCGAATCCAGATCCTATTCCGGCATGCTTGAAGACGCTGCGGCCTGGAGTTCATGGCTGCTGACTCTGGGACTGGAAAAGGGCGACCGCGTTACCATTCTCGCCGAGAGCTGTCCTGAATGGGGGGCGGCCTATTTCGGAATCAGTGCCGCAGGTTATGTGGCGGTTCCCATACTCCCTGATTTCGCAGAACAGCAGATTTCCAATATCATGAGTCATGCGGAAATCAAGGCCGCTATCGTCTCATCCAAAATGGACGCAGCAATGGAGACTGCGCTTAGCTCGTCCGAAACCCTGCCAGACGACCTGCCCAGAGCCCGGATTGAAACCAGAAAAATTCTTGCCGGTCCAGGCAAGGGCTCGATTATCGCCCTGCCGGAGAATCCCAAAGCCTTTTTCAACAATCCGATAGATCCCGACGATGTGGCGGTAATACTCTACACCTCAGGCACCACAGGCACCTCCAAAGGTGTCACACTCACCCATAACGCCATTGCATGGAATGCCTCGGCCGCCCTCCGGGAAGGTCTGGGTGAAAATCCGATAGGCGTCCGACACCTGTCCGTACTGCCTCTGGCTCACACCTACGAATGTACACTGGGACTTGTCGGCGTCCTCTCGGTAGGTGGTGAAATCAAGTACCTGGACGGTCCGCCGACGGCATCACGCCTGATGGACGGCCTCGCAGTGGTAAAGCCCACCATGATACTCACCGTTCCTCTCCTCATGGAGAAAATCTTCCGCTCGAAGGTTGCCGGTCCCCTCAAGGCCAAAACCATAGGAAAGATTCTTTACGCCTTCCCTCCGGTGCGTAAACTCATCCATAAGATCGCCGGCAGGAAAATAATGGAACTCTTCGGCGGAAACCTCACCTTCTACGGCATCGGCGGCGCTCCATTGCCAACCGATGTGGAGAAGTTTCTCATCGAAGCCAAATTCCCCTATTCGGTCGGCTACGGCCTCACCGAGACCGCTCCCCTGCTGGCCGGCGGCGACCCGGCGGAGATGGAATACCGGTCGACCGGCAAGATACTCCCGGGGGTTTCCCTGCGTATCGCCGACCCCAATAAAACGGGCATCGGTGAGATTCAAGCCAAAGGACCCAGTATCATGCTCGGCTACTGGAAGGACAAAACCCGTACAGCCGAAGTGTTTACCGATGATGGTTGGTTCCGTACCGGCGACCTCGGGACCCTGGACGGTGAGGTTCTCTACATCAAGGGACGGCTGAAGGATGTGCTCCTGGGATCCAACGGCGAGAACATCTACCCCGATGAAGTCGAGTCGGTCATCAACGGCCAGAGCTTCGTTTCCGAATCTCTGGCATTCATCAGAGACGGCCAGCTGGTGGCCCGTATCATGCTGGACGCCGAGAAGACCGCCGAGGAAATCAAACGCCTGGGTATCGTGGGTGCCGAAAAAATCTCCTCCTGGAAGGCCGAGCTCATGAATCACATCCGCAGGGAAACCAACAGACACCTGGGCCGTAACTCGAAGATCCAGTCCTTCATCGAGCAGATCAAGCCCTTTGAAAAGACCCCCTCGCTGAAAATCAAGAGATTTCTCTACACCCTTTAACTTCGTCCCCTCAATGGGAATAACAAATGTCGGGACGAAGTAAAGCCGGTAAATTCCTGGATCGTCTTACGGGATCTGCAAGCACTAAATATCTCATCAACCAATCCATAAAAGATTTCGGTCAATTGGTTGAATTAAAAATAGACAACAGGGGTAAGACTGTAACGGCAACAATAATATTGAACGGAGAAACTTTGCCGATGAACCTGCGAATAGATGAATATGAAATCATCAGGGATCATTCATCGGCCAGTATGCTCATCAGGGATGCAAGTTCCGACAAACCATGGTTAAACTCAATAATAAAAAAATTTATTATCGGCAAAGCTCTGAAGTTCCCGGCGGATCGAATTGATTATCGCTAAGCCTTCCTCGGGTAATGGAAAAATATCGCTTTAGAATAACACTCGTTTGACACCATGACACCATTAATGTTGCGTCATGGTGTCAATTGTATTATCTTTTCAGTTATGAGAACAACCATCCGGCTCAGCGACCGGCTTCTTCAGGAAGTCAAAGAAAAGGCCCTCTCCGAAAATAAAAGCCTGAACTCATTCATCATTGAGTCGCTTCAGGAAAAGCTCCATAATCATCGGCAATCAAAGAGCCAAAACATCAAATATACCCTGACAACGTTCAATGGCGACGGCACCCTACCCGGAGTCGATCTCGATGACAGCGCAAATCTACTCGATCTGATGGAAAGCGGGTCACGCTGAATGGAACTGTTTGATGTCAATATCTACATCTATGCTCACAGAGAAGACAGCCCCAACCATGACTTCTGTCTGAAACGTCTGGAATCCTCAATGAATTCAGGCAAACTCTTCGGTTATGCCCCCTTGGCTCTCAGTGGTTTTCTGCGAATTACAACTCATCCGAAAATCTTCAAAACTCCAACGGACCTCGATACCTCCATGAATTTCATGCGCTTCATAACCGAACATCCAGCGGGGATTGCCGTAACGCCGGGTCGGTCTCACTGGTCAATATTCACTCATCTCTGCCACAGATATAAGCCAAAGGGAAATCTTATTCCCGACGTTTATTTTGCGGCATTGGCCATTGAGTCTGACTGTACCTGGGTGACTACGGACAGGGATTTCTCACGTTTTTCGGAATTGAAGTTGGAACTGATCTGATTCTCAATCGAACTCTCTTGCCTGAAATTCCCCCTGCCGATATCGTGAGTCATGAAGCCTGATTTCACCCGACTACTCGATCCTCGTACCGAAGCAATGGCCACCAGCGCTATTCGGGAAATTCTGAAAGTCGCCAATCGCCCGGGTATGACTTCCCTGGCCGGCGGCATACCCGCACCCGAGACATTCCCGATGGATATTCTGGAACATGTTTTCTCAATAGTTCTGGATCGTTGGGGATCCTCGGCCTTTCAATACGACCTCACCGAAGGCTTCGTCCCTCTCAGGGAAGCCGCTGTTCCCTACCTGCGCCGATATTCGGTTGAAACCCCGGCTGAGGGAATCCTGGTCAGCTCCGGATCCCAGGGGCTGCTGGATGCCATCGGAAAAATTCTCATCGGACCCGGTGATGCCGTCGCCGTGGAATCACCCACTTACCTTGGAGCTCTCCAGGCCTTTAACCCATACGGTCCCCGTTATGTCGAAATCGAAACCGATGAGATGGGCGCCATACCGGAGTCCCTGGAAAAGCTTATCAAAGAGGACAAGCCGAAATTCGTCTATCTTGTTCCCACCTTCCAGAACCCCTCCGGTAGAACCCTCACCATCGAAAGACGGCAGACGATAGCGGAAATAATCACCCGCCATGGTGTGCTGCTGGTGGAAGATGACCCGTACGCCGCCCTGCGCTACCGGGGTGATACGGTACCGGCCATCAAGAGCATGGCCCCGGCACATGTCCTCTACGCAACCACTTTTTCCAAGGTTTTCGCTCCGGGGCTCCGGGTGGGCCTCGCCGTTCCTCCCCCGGGGGAACTGGGAACATGGCTGGTAAAGGCCAAACAGGGAACCGACCTCCATACCTCCACCCTCAGCCAGGCCATGGCCGCCGCCTACCTGGAAGGCGGATATCTCGAAGAGAGGCTCCCCCTCATCTGCGCACATTACGCTCCCCGATTGGACGCCATGCTTGAAGCCATGGAAGAATCGTTTCCTTCAGATTGGAGCTGGAGCCGGCCCGAGGGAGGGATGTTCCTCTGGGCGGAAGGTCCGGAAGGAACGGACATCCCCGACTTGTACGAAAAAGCCCTGGCCCGGAACGTCGCATTTGTCCCGGGACGGTATTTCTACGCCGATCCCGACCGCGGCGGCAGAACCATGCGGCTCAACTTCACCAATGCTGATCTCGACGTCCTGCGAAAAGCCGTTGGAACACTGGGAGAACTGATTAGAAACGGTTAGGGATCGGGGCTGTGAAACCTCGGCATCACATACGATAATCTAGGCATGAGACGACGCTTTTTCCCCACCATCGCCGTTCCAGCGGTACTATTGATCGTATTTGCAGTAATAGCCGTTCCGGGCTGCCGTACCGCCGAAGAACCCGCCCCCCAAACGGCACCCGAAGCAGTCCCTGAGCCTGAGACCGAACCTTTCAGGGAGCCAGATCCCCTGGATATCCAGTGGGACGGTACGGCCTGGATTCTACCCGACCCGCCGGACAAATTCCCAAAAGAATTCCCCGGCTACCGGGGATTTTACCTGGGGAGAGACGGGCGGCTTCTGCTGTTGAACCTTGATAACGCCGCGGGTGACGACTGGTCGGTTGAGGGGAACCGAATTTCCCTTACAATTCTGGAAGGATTACCGGGTCTGCCCCTGGATGGAACCTTCCTCATTTTTCCCGATGAATCGGCCAGCACTGCGAGCGGAGAAGAAATTCAGAGCATCAGGCTTGTCCCGAAATCCATGCCGGCAGCCGATGGTATAACCCTGAATCGGGTAATAGTGAATATCGACATCATCGAAAATCACTGGATACCCAGGAGTATTAAAGGAGGCGATACGGTGATGTGGCCTATGAACCGTGAGATTCATCTGATGCTGCTGCCGGATTCCGCCGGCATGGGTGTCCTGGGTTACGGCGGGGAAAACCGATTTCGGGGGGGCATACAACTGGGAGAAGAATCCTTCGTCGTTGGACCCTTGTCGATGACCCGCCGCTTCGGACCGGCCTCTGAATTCGAGAATCTCTATGTTCGGCGCATTTCCGAAACCAATCGCTTTGTTCAGGCCGGGGACGATTTATTTCTCTACGCCGACACTTATCCGATGGCGGCATTCAGGGTGAGATTATTCGACTAGTCCGAAGTTCCTAGGGAAATTCAGGCCATTAATCAGGTTATCTCCCTATAGACAAAGGATATAACAAGATTATTGGTCTTTTTTTAGTGCAATATCGTACCCATGTATCAAACATAATAAACTATTGACATAAAAATGTATAAGTTATATTATTTAGCCATGTATATCGATATCGTCCCTAACCGTAAGTCACCTCCGGCGGTTTTGCTTCGAAAGTCCAAGCGCGAGAACGGAAAAATTGTCAAAACCACCATCGCCAACCTTTCAAGCTGCCCTCCCGAGGCCATTAAAGCATTCCAAATGGCGCTTAAGGGAATACAGATGGTGCCCAAAGAGGGATTCTTCCATATCGATCGATCCCTTCCTCACGGTCACGTCCAGGCGGTTTTAGGCATGATGCGGCATTTGGGGATGGATCAATTGCTCTCATCGCGTCCGTGCCCGGAACGTGATCTGGTTCTGGCAATGATCGCTCAACGAATCCTCACCCCTTGTTCGAAGTTGGCCACCACACGAGTGTGGCACGAAACAACACTCGCGCAGGAGCTCAAAGTCGAGGATGCGGGTGTTGATGAACTCTATGGTGCTTTGGACTGGTTGCTGCACCGGCAATCGCGTATCGAGAAGAAACTGGCCAATAGGCATCTGGAAGAGGGGGCAAAAATCCTTTTTGATGTTTCGAGTTCTTCATACCATGGGCACCATTGTATCCTGGCGACCTATGGATATAACCGGGACGGAGAAAAACTCCCCAGTATCGTCTACGGTCTATTAACCGACGCTCAAGGTCGCCCTGTAGCGGTGGATGTCTATCCGGGAAACACAGCGGACCCCGGGACCGTTCCGGACCAAATCGAAAAACTTCGTGAGCAATTCGGGTTACAGCGGGTGGTCCTGGTAGGAGACCGGGGTATGTTAACCCAGACGCAGATTGAGAATCTCAAGACCTATCCGGGTTTGGGGTGGATCTCGGCGTTACGTTTTTCCGCTGTCCGCAGCCTGACCGAAGCAGGTGCTTTCCAGCCCTCACTGTTCGATCGATATGGGTTGGCGGAAATCAGCAGCGAGGCATATCCGGGGGAACGCTTGATCGTCTGCTTCAACCCCGCCCTGGCTCAAGACCGTAAACGTAAACGCGAGGAGTTGCTCATAGCGACCGAGTCGGATCTGATGAGAATTGCCTCACAGGTGAAGCGGCGTACCAAGACTCCCATGGCCGCTGATGAAATCGGTGTACGTGTCGGCAAGATCATCAACCGTCACAAGATGGGGAAACACTTTCAACTGACTATCGAAGAGAATCTTCTGAGCTTTGAACGGGACGCCGGATCGATCCAACGGGAAGCCGAGAGTGATGGAATCTACATTGTACGCACCAGCGAAAGCAGTACCATGCTCAGTGCCGAAGATACGGTGAGAACCTACAAGAGCTTAGGTCAGGTGGAACAGGCCTTTCGGTGTATCAAGAGTCTTGACTTGCAGGTACGCCCGATCCGGCACCGCACCGAACCCCATGTCCGTTCTCACATCTTTTTATGCATGCTGGCCTATTATCTTCAGTGGCACATGCGAAAGGCGCTCTCGTCAGTCCTGTTTCAGGATGATGAACTTGATGTGGATCGGTGGACACGTGACGCAGTTGCTCAAGCCGAACCCTCCCACTCGTTCCGGGCGAAGAAGCTTACAAAGAAGACACCCGAAGGGTGGCCGGTCCACAGTTTTGAAACGCTGCTCAAGAATCTCTCAACACGCTGCCGAAACACGTGCCGGACAGGTGAGGGGAAAACGATGATTCAATTCGATCAGCTGACAGAATCAACACCTTTCCAGGCCCACGTCTTCAAACTGCTTGAAATCTACCAGCAATAGAGTGTACCCAGTAAATCTGCATTTGGAATTGTATCTAACTGATTGTTCGATATGGAGTTATGTATGTTTTTCCCCAAGAACTTCGGACTAGTGTTGTTTCCCGCCAGATCGCACTCAGGAACTGCAGCAGGAGGGACTGTCCGGGAGTATGGAGAAATGCTGCCCGATGTTCGTCGGAACGGAGCCTTTAGGCGAGTACCGCTAGAACGAGGGTGGCAATTTCGCAATGCTCTCGGACAGTCCCTCCCCCCGTATGCGGCACTTTCCAACACAAGGTATCAGCGGGACAACCCACTTGTTAATAACCCTCCGGCGGTCGATTGGGGCGAACCTCCGGCTCGCCGTCCCCGGGCGCGTTCGGTCCGTACCAGTTATCAAAAGCAATGCGTCCGAAAATAGGAAAATAGAAGAAATTGCCCTTGTATGCCCGGCTCAAAGCCACCAGAGATATGACAAGATAGGCAATATTCAACGCGACGACGAACGCCAGATAGGCCCAGAACGAATTATAGAATCCGAAGTCCCTTACCAGGTTGCGAATCAGCCAGAACAGCAGCCCGGCATTGGCAACCGTTACCGGAATCTGAGAGCTGAGGGATTGGAGGGCATGAAAGGCCACAAACCTCGATTTCTTTTTGTGAATTCCGTAATAAATTCCTGCGGCAATCAGATTCAGGAAAGGAAAGGGCAATCCGATGCCCCAGGCGGCGAACATCATGAAGTACGCCCCCATGGCATCTTCCCTTTCCCGCCGGGGAATCTCATCCGGCTGCGGTAATGTGATTGATATTTCTTCGTTCATCTTATGGATTATAGCCTGTTTCTCCTCCGGAGCCTCGGGTGAATCGCAGAAATTGATTCGCCCGAGGTGAACGGCCGGAGGTCAGCAAAATCTGAATTACTCCTGCCCGTTGAACGGGGGATAATCGTCGGTGTAGTAAGAGAGGTAAAGGGAAACCCTCATGCTCCAGCGGAGATATCGCATGATGAAATCATACATGCTTTCGGGAAATTTGCCGGTGAAGAGAATGGCCCACCAGGCCAGGAACAGCACGATTTCGACGGCAATACCGAAGAAGCTCAGAAGAAATCCATGTGGTATACCGACGTATATCCAGCCGAACAGAGCTCTCACCAGAACCAGGCCCCGGCCGACACTCCCGGGATTCTCGAATTCGATTGTGGCATCATCGCTGC
>DAOVYP010000450.1 GCA_030635565.1 Spirochaeta sp.
CCGGATCTCCTCACCCTGGGAGAGGGATGTCCTTTCGCCAACCGATGCGGAAACGTGATGGACGAATGTGTGAAGAGTTTTCCGGATGTTTCAACGACCGGTGAAGACCATGAATTCCGCTGTCATAACCCCATCGCCGGGTCAGGAGCATCATCATGAGCGCGGAACGCAATCCCGCACCCCTGCTGGCGGCCCGTGACATACACAAGAATTTCATCATCAAGGACGACCGGGGCCCCGCCCAGACCCTGAAAGCCGTTGACGGGGTGTCCCTGGATATCGCTCCCGGAGAGGTGGTGGGTGTTGTCGGCGAATCAGGATGCGGCAAGTCCACCCTGGGCAAGACGATAATGTGGATGCACGAGCCCGACGACGGTACCCTCACCTGGAAGGGCAAGGACATGATCGCGGTGTCCGGAGCGGAACTGAAGGTTATTCGAAAAGACATGCAGATGATATTCCAGGATCCCTACTCATCCCTGAATCCCAGGAAGATGGTGAAGGACATCATCAGCCAGCCTCTGCGGGTTCATGCTCAAGGGGATAAAGACGAGATTGCCCGGCGCACCGAGGAAGTAATGCGGGAAGTGGGCATCAACCCTGTTTACGGACGCCGCTATCCCCACCAGTTTTCCGGGGGCCAGAGACAGCGTATCGGAATTGCCCGGGCCCTGGCCCTGGAACCTGATTTCGTGGTCTGTGATGAGGCGGTGAGTGCCCTGGACGTATCCATCCAGGCCCAGATCCTCAATCTGCTGCTCGACCTCAAGGACCGGCACGGCTTCGCCAACTTGTTCATCTCCCACGATCTCTCGGTTGTTGAGTTCATCTCGGAACGCATACTCGTGATGTACCTGGGGCGCATCGTGGAAAAGGCGCCCAAAACCGAACTCATGGCGGAGCCTCTCCATCCATACACCCGGGCCCTGCTGGCGGCATTCCCCATCGCCGACCCGTCGGTGAGGAGCACAAAAAAACAGATAGTCGTCGGGGATGTCCCATCCCCTCTGAACCCTCCAACCGGATGCCATTTCCATCCACGCTGCCCTCTGGCAGCAGACCGCTGCCGGGAGGTTTATCCGCCTCTGGTGGAAGTGGCACCGGGACGGCAGGTGGCCTGCTGGGAAGTGAGCGCCGGCTGATAAAAGGTATCAGCCTTTAACGCCGCCTTCCGACAATCCCCCGGTGAGATTCTTCTGTATGGCCATGAAAAGGACAATCACCGGCAACGCCGTAAGCATCGAACCGGCCATGATGCGGTCCCAGATGGCATTTTTGGATACAAAGAGGCTCCGCAATCCGATGGGCAGGGTGTAGAGCTGCTCATACCCTCTCAGGAACACCGATGCGAAGAGATACTCGTTCCATGCAATCATAAAGCAGTAGATGAATACCGTTACGATGGCAGACCAGGATAAAGGAATGACAATGCGCCAGATGATTCCGAATCGGGACACCCCCTCGATGAGGGCGGCTTCTTCGATGGAATAGGGTATGGTGCGGAAGAAATTTCCCAGCATGTAGAGAGAAACCGGCAGGGTCTGTACGAGGTATATGATGAGTAAAGCTGCGAAAGTTCCCGCAGGCGTGGCCAGGAAGCCCAGGGCAACAGCAATCCTGTAGAGAGGAATAAGCAGGAGGATTCCCCCGATCATATAAACGAACAGGACGCCTCTTTGAATAACCGCTCGACCCCTGTACCTGAGTCGACTGAAGGAATAGGCCCCCATGATAGCCAGTAGAAGCGAAAATATCGCGGCCATTGTGGACAGGGTCAGGGAATTCCGGAAGTACTTCAGGAACGGGAAAACGTCGCTGCTGTCCTTGTACTTATCCAGAATCTCGTTCCTCTGCTGCTTCGTCAGATCGGACTCGTCCAACAGATCGAGAACCGATTGCGGGACGTTTTTCTCGTCCTGACCGATGTTCAGCAGTTCCTTGTAGGCATCCAGATTAATCTGAGTGGGAATCAGCGAGGGATTGCCCCAGTCCCACTGGTACTTGAGAGACGTGGAGATAATCTGCAGGAACGGGAAAATGCTGAATGTCACAATGAGAAGCACGAGCAGGAATAAACCGATTTTACCGGGAATGCTACTGGCCTTTACCATTTGAGTACCTTCTTCACATAGAACAGGATAAAGCCGATCAACAATGCGAATTGCAGGATCACCAATGCCGAGCCCTGGCCGAGATCGATCACACCGACGAAGGCCTTGAAATAGGTGTAGATTGACAACACTTTCAGGTTATCGGTGAGCAGGTAGATGTCCTCGAACTTGTTGAAGTTCCATATAACCCGCAAGAGGACGATAGACCCCATGACGAAATAGAGTTCCGGCATGGTAATGAATCGAAACTGCTGCCATCGGCCGGCGCCGTCAACATCGGCGGCTTCGTACAAGCTTTTATCGATTGCCTGCAGCCGGGCAAGAATCATCAGGTAGGTGAATGGGAAGTTTTTCCAGATGCTGAAGACGATTGCGACCCACAGCGCAGTTTCCGGATTGCCGATCAGGTTGAATCTCTGCTCGAAGAGCCCCAGTCTCTCAACCATCACATCCATAAAGATTCCGTTTACCGGGTCGAAGATGAATTTCCAGGCGTACACAACGGAGAAAACCGGCGCTACATACGGAAGGAGAATCA
>DAOVYP010000161.1 GCA_030635565.1 Spirochaeta sp.
AAAGGAAAGGCTCTGCCTTTGTCCTTATCCAGTTTAGTTCGGCGGCTTTTGCAGCACCGTAAGCCCCCTATGGGGGCGCAACCCCCCAAACCACATCCTTTGGATGTGGTTGTTGACTGTTTTCCGGCCAATAGTCAGATGGATTCCTCCCCCACATCATCTTCAACCCCGAGTACGCTAACCACTTCCCGGGCTCCGATTACTGGAAATCCGAACGCTCAGGCCGTATTCCCCGGGGAATGCTGACGTCGGGAATCAGCCAGCCGCCGGTTCATGCCAGCATGATGGTTCGAGCCATGGACCTGGATCCCGAACCCGATCGGGCCCGTTCGTTCCTGACGGAGCTGTATCCCCGGCTGAAGGGACTCCACGACTACTATTTCAAATACCGTGATCCCGATGGTGAATCCCTGGTGTATCTTGTCCATCCATGGGAATCAGGGCTGGATAACTCCCCCCTTTGGGACGAGGCCCTCTCCCGGTTGAATCGTGAGAGTTCCTGGTCGAGGCTCATGCAGCGGACTTACGACAAGCTGGCCGAGAAGGCCGAACGGCCGAAGCGCTCGTATATCAACAAGTATTCCTGGCTCATAGAAAACCTCTTCAGCAAGAAGTATGACTGGGACGCCATTTCCGGAGATCATCCGTTTTTGATCCAGGACGTTCTGTTCAATTCCGTATTGTGCCGGTCTGAAAAAGACCTTGCCGTAATCGCCGAAGCGGCGGGGGAAGATCCGGAGCCTCATCTCCGGAGTGCCGAAACCATGGCCCGGGCCATCAACGATACCCTCTGGGATGACGAAGCGGGGCTGTATTACGATCGTGATCTCCATAACGGAGAACTCATTCGCCGGGACACTATTTTCTCCTACATGCCGCTTTACGCCGGCATTGTTCCGCCGGACAGGGCGGAGCGCCTGTTGTGGAACCTGAAGAGCCACTGTTTCTGCATCGCCGACCGCAATTGTGTCGGCATCCCCTCGTATGACATGTGTCAGGCGGATTTCGACGGCAGCTTCTATTGGCGGGGTCCCATCTGGTTCAATATGAACTGGTACATGATTCACGGGCTGCGGAATTACGGATGGAACGATGACGCCCGCTGGCTGAAAGAATCGATGCTGGATCTTGTATCCCGGGAAGGGTTCTTCGAATACTACGAACCGGAGACTGGAAAGGGCCTGGGAGCCGACGGCTTCTCATGGACGGCGGCGCTGTTTATCGATCTGGCCAGTGAATGAACATCCCTTACTGAACAATTGATTGAATGTGGTCCGGCAGGCGAGCCAGATCATTGTTGCAGACTACATGGTAGAATTCGACATCGACCTGGCTTGCGGTCTTCTTATCATACGAGGTATCGCCTACAAAGATGAGAGTCTGCTCGCTTGAATCCTTGAGTTCCGTCAGGTATCCGGTCTTGTCGCCACCCCGCATTTCCAGAAAGTAGCCGGCCAGGTTTCGACGATTCATTTCCCGCAGGAACTCTTCCGGCAGTATACCGGAAGTGGCAAAAAGCCGGTGTCCGGATTGGGCAAGTCGTTCCAGTACGTTGCGAACTGACCCGAACTCCTTCACCTGTTTCAGTGCATCGCTGTTCAGAGCGGAATAGAGATTGCTCCACTGCAGTTTCTGTTCTTTTGTCGCTTTCAACCCGGTCCTTTTCAGCGTGTCATCCAGCTGGATAAACCTGTTTGCTCCAGCCGTATGCTCCACCGAAACCCGGACCATCGGTATCTGTTCCGGGCCCGCTTCAAATACCCGGCGAAATGCCTCCACGTAGTTGTCAGCCTTTACCTCTCTTGAGTCTATCAGTGTACCGTCAAAGTCAAATACGATAATCACACTGTGCTCCTAATCGTTGTGTTCTATGTTGTAAGCCAGATACCGATCCGGAAGGAGGACCCGACCTGTAAATTCGGAAGCGGCTTCCTGACGAATGGTTTCTGGTGATTCTTCTTCAGTCGGGTCAATGTGGCACAGAAAAAGCGTCTGTACTCCGGCATTCCTGGCCTGCACCCCGGCCTGTCGACCGGAAGAGTGTCCTTTTCCGTTCAATTCCCTCTCCCGGTGTGCAGTTCCCGAAGCTTCATGGATAAGCGTATCAGTACCCCGGGCTTCGTTGAGGACTCGGGAACTCGGGGAAGTATCGCAGGAGTATACGAGTGTCACACCATCTGCGGTGATACGTACGCCGGAGGTCGGGACTGAGTGCTCCACTGGAAATAGTGTTATTTCACAACCCGGTTCCGTCGAGCAGCTTTCGTCATCCTGCTCCACCCATCGGATCGGGAAAAGGTTCTTCTTGCTCAGCACGCCCAGCGGTGCACACAACTCCATCGTCTTTGAAAGGGTATGCCGATTACCAAGAACGGTCAGGGGTTTTTCACGCCCCATCAACCATAGATTATGCACCAGGGATGGAAACGCATAAATATGATCGGTGTGAGCGTGAGTCAGCAGAACGGCGCCGAGGCTGCGGGGCTCTACTCCCACTCGCAGCAGTGAGCCGACCGGACTTCCCGAACAGTCCACAAGCAGGTCAAAGTCGGTCACTCGTACAACAAACGAGGTATTGGTGTTGCTGAGGGACTGAACGGCTCCCGCCGTGCCGAAGAATGTGACGGTCATCTTCGCCTCTTCCGAAAACGTGAAAGAAGCGGCCCGCCGACGGAGAGTACGGCAATGATAATGAATGCGACAGAGATTGGACGGGTAAAGAAGACCAGGTAGTTGCCTCCGGCAAGCTTTACGGCACGTCTGAAATTCTCCTCAAATAAACCGCCCAGGATGAGACCGAGAACGATCGGCGCAATGGGGTAACCCCCTTTCTTGAGGAAGTAGCCTACAATTCCCAACCCCAACGCAACAGCCATATCAAAAGTCGCAGCGAGGATAGCCTGTCCACGTATGGCGTAGGACCCGATGAGGGACAACATCAGAATAATCGGAACAAGGTATGCTATAGGAACTCGTAAAACCTTCGGAAAGAGACGTACTCCGTAAAACTGAAACACCAGCATGAAGATGTTTGATACCAGGAGAGCAAAGAAGATGGCGTAGACCAGTGAGATGTTCTCGGTGAACAGCCGGTAACCAGGTATCACGCCCTGAATCAGAAGAGCACTTAACAGCACTGCAGTTGACGAATCACCGGGAATGCCGAGGGAGAGCGCCGGTATGAGAGCGCCGCCGGTAACTGCATTATTGGCGACTTCGGGCGCAATAACGCCTTCCAATCGACCTGTCCCCAATTCGCCGAGTTCAGGAGACTTGCGGGCAGTCTTCTTGGCCCGCTCATAGCTCAGGTGCACCGCAATTGAAGCGCCGGTGCCGGGTATGGCTCCTATAAGCGTTCCAATACCAATGGATTCCAGGATGATGCGCCACATTTTCGTAATACGTTTAAGCGATGGAAAAAACTTGTCCACCACGAACTGCTTTGGAGCAAGCAGCCCCCGGCGTACATGTGCGATATCGGAAATTGCCTGTGATATTCCAAAAAGTCCGATGAGTGCCGGAATGAGACTGATGCCGCCTGACATCGGCGTCTGGGCGAGTAAGCGGGGAAACGGGATCCGAAGTGAATTGGAAAATGGATCTGTACCCAGCAATGCCAGTACCATGCCGAAAGCACCCATCAACATACCTTTCGCCAGGTTTTTCGAGGAGACGGAAGCAATGATGGTGAGGCCTACCAGTGCGAGGGTGGCCTTTTCCGCAGGTCCGAACAGAAGCGTGAATCGGGCAATAATGGGAGAGAACAGAACAAGAATGATAAGACTTCCTATTCCACCCAGAAAAGAAGCAACCACCGCCCCTCCCAGAGCCTGGCCCGCGAGTCCCTTATTGGTCATTGCCTGACCATCATACAAAGTCGCTATCGCGTTGGGATTGCCGGGAATCCCCAGCAGAATAGCCGGGATGGATGCCCCGGAAACCGCGCCGCAATAGACACCCAGGAGCAGCCCCATACCTGTTGCCTGAGGTAACTGAAAGCTGATAGGGAGCATGAGCGCTATTCCCATGGTAGCCGTCAGGCCCGGGAGACCGCCGAGAATTATACCGAGGATCTCCCCGCCTGCAATCCAGAGAATTGTCTGAATATTCAATATCTGCGCAATACCTGAAGCAATGTCCTGCATGTTTACCCCATGTCTCTATCGATAATGTTTCCGGATCACCAGAATACCAGCCCGCCGACCAGATCTACAGTGAATATCTGTTTGAAAACCAGGTAGAGAATCTCCGTTGTTGCGGTAGTCACCACCAGCACATTGCGGACGTCTTTCCATCTCTCTGATTTTTTCAATCCACGTGAGAGCACCAGCATGGCAGCTATCAGGCCTGCCGCGATGAGCATGGCCGCACCGGCCCGGAACAGATTATTTCCCAGGAGCGGTATGGACAGCTGGCGGCCGAAGTAGAACATCCATCGGGTAGCGAGCCGTCCAGCGGTATAAACCAGGAGGGTGAATGATACAGCTGCAAATAGGCCCAATCCGTACACAGGGACATCCCTGAACAGCAGATCTCCTTTACGGCTGAAGAAGGACAGCGTGAAGAGCAGTGTAGCGGTAACCAGTATAAAACCAATGATACGAAAGAGAAGGACATAAAACAGGCACACAACCAGCGCCAACACCACCAGTTTTCGGGCACCTGCGTCCCTCGTGTCAGAAGGTTCTTCCGGCGGCTCACGCTGCTCCCGTGTAAAAATGTAGATTGACAGCACAAGCATGAGCACACCCAGTGCAACTGGCACCGCCCTGGAACCGGGATCCCATCCCTCCTGGTCCCCGATCATTCGGTTCTGATCTACCGATACAGCGAAGACAATGTAGAGAAGCGAGAAAACCACAAAAATGAGAGCCAGTGTCGATCGCAATCCGGTGCGCATAGAGCTTCTCCCCCGGCCCGGAGAAATTTCCCCGGGTCGGCCATTCTGCGTCTACTCGGAGAGCAGTCCTGCCTCACGCATGACAGGTATATAACCTTCTGCAAGCTGCATGAAATAGTCGTCAAGCTTATCACCCTGGGGATCAGCGGGAATAAGTCCTTTTTCCTTCATGAAGCTCTGATAACGGTCGGTGTTGTAAGCCTGGTTGACGATTTCGATGAGCTGTTGTTTTGCATTATCAGGAGTACCTGCTTTCACGGATATGGATCTGAACGAACCGCCGGGGACATCCAGGTTTTTCAGGCCGGCCTGTTCGAACGTAGGAACATCTTCCAGTCCCGGCAATCGACTCTGTTCCTCGTACAGGATGACGAGGGGCCGCAACTGGTCCTGGTTTGCAAGGATTTCCGACTGGGAAAAGATTCCGACATCAGCATGTCCACCCAGGACATTCGCTCTCAGGTCATTGCCACCGTTAAACGGTGTTACGTTGAAAGCATTGTCAAAGGCCAGATTAATGGCCACAGATGCAACCCCGGTTGCACCACCCATCCCGGCGTTTCCAAGGCTGATTGCCCCGGGTTTTGCTCGTGCCGCCTCGACCAGTTCCTGCATGTTCTGCCATGGGCTGCTTTTCAGCACCGCAATGATAAACGGATCCCAGTTCAGACCGGCAATACCTTCCAGATTCTTGTATCCGTCTGTAAGCCCCTGCAATGTTGCAGAAACGGTATGCGTACCACTTGCAAGCAGTGTATATCCGTCTGCCGGAAGGCTGAGCAGTTCGTTGGTGCCCTGGGAGCTGCCGGCTCCCCCGATATTGCTGATTACGACACTCGCGTCCGTAAAGTTCTTCATCTCCACTACCAGGGGCCGGAACACCTGGTCCGTACCGCCACCGGCACTGTAGGGGACAATCACCGTTATGATCTTCTCGGGGTTCGGCCAC
>DAOVYP010000039.1 GCA_030635565.1 Spirochaeta sp.
AACCGTCCTGGTAGCCGTATTCAGACACCATAATTGTATTTCCAAACGCATCACTTGCCGTTGTTTTCACCAGAAGACCGTTATCGTAACTGAATGAGATTATTGAAAGAACTTCACCCCTGGGATCCTGTTTAATCTGTGCTGTGATATTGCCGTTGTCATCAAGCTCGTAGAGCGTAAGAGAAATGGGTCCGGAGCTGTCGGACATTTCTTCGCTGAACAATTCTCCCAGCTTGTACCTGATATCCCGTTTGTATAGAATTGCTCCCCGGCTATTCGATTCCTCGGATTTCAGGAGCCGACCCTCGTCGTCATATGTGTAGAGGACGGTCTTATCAACGGTTCCATCAACATATTTGAACACGACGGATTCAAGTTTCCATTTGAAAACAGGATCTGCAGAGACGGTTTCTCCGTCAGGTTCCGGAGCCGATACATCAAGTTCCGGCGTACCGGCACATGACACAAATGCCAGGAGCATTATCATGCCCGGCAGGAAAGTGGAATTCCTCATAATAACTTTATAACCTCATGAACTGTTATATCTGAATGAAAATTATCAATGTGTGGGCCGGATGTCAAAGTATCGGGATATTAATCGTCGGAAACACTCTCCAATTCCTCGACACCGTCTTCTGACTCAACCTCACCCCGCGGGCTGTCTTCCTCCAGGGGTATTACCTCTTCCGGTTCATCCGCAGATATACCCGAGATGACGTTCAATGTATCCTGAGCTTCAGGATTACTGTTATTCGCCCTGCTGCGGTCGATATCGAAGACATAAGAAAGAAGTATCATCTTTGTATTTTCAGGGAGCGGTAGAAATTCGACATGCAGTGTCGATTCATCTTCTTTGGTTTTATACTTGACCCTCTTCACGACTCCGGACACAACAACGATTTCGTCCCTGATTTTAAACTGCATCTTGAAGGGCTGATTTTTCTTGCCCCTGCCGCCAATTTTCACTGCGGCGCCGTCCTCTGATAGATCGACTATGAGACAACTGAGTCCGGGTGACGATTCCATCCAAAAGTTGGCTTCTTCAAGGCCCTTGAGGGGGTACATTCGGGCTGAAATTCTCGCGATAGTCCTTACGGACCGTCTTTTTTGACTCCTAAGGATATTATCGCTGTTGTAAATCCTGAAATACAGGTTCCGCCTGTCGTAAAACTTGTCGATTACCCGTGTCTGGAAAAAGTAACCGGCATCTTCCTTTCTCCAGAAATACACATTGATCTTCACCTGACGCCAGCTGAATCCTCCCGGGAGCGGATCGCCGACAGGTATTGTTATTGTGAGGTAGCCCGGCTCGTTCTCTACAACTTTGGAGGTATAGAGCCCTACACCGTCAGCCCGGATCGTGAGTTTCTGACCTATGGCGATATTCCTGGTACTTTTCAAGCCTGATCGGTACTTCGGCCGGCTCATTTCGACTTTTATCCGATAGTCAAACAGCTTTTTCAGTATGACAGTCTCCGGTTCCACCCTTTTCCTGTCGGAAAACTTCTTATTCCCGGCGATCTGGTTGATTGCTTTATCGAGCTCCTCAACCGATCCGTAAATTGCCGGTGGATGGGATAATTCCGCCCGCTGGGTCGCCGACCATAAGAGATTTATTTCAGACAGTGAGAAACCGGCATCCATACCTTTTGAATAGAATTCGATCCGACCCTGCCGGTTGATTCTGGGCGGATGAATACTCCCGGGTTTGCTGAGTATCAAAACAAGTGCAATTACCAGTAGTACAAGAATAATTATCCACATACTTAATTCCATTATCGGCGTCAGACCGTTAAAATCGCCTCATGAAAGGGCGCATTCATCTTTACATCATAACATTGCTGGTATCGATCGTCCTTGTACTTCCCGGAATATTACTGAACCAGACTTCAAGTTCCTACATACTGGATGATAAGACTATCACAATATCCATTATCAGGGGCCTGCCGGCTCTGGCACTGTTACTGTTCATTTCTTTGTATGGTTCTCCTGATGATCGACGCCGTCGGGGGTGGAATCAACCGGTGCTATCCGATTTTCCTGTTCTTCTGATCCTGTTGACCCTTACGGTATCTTTGAGTTTCTTGTTTCCGGCAGCCGATAGTTCATATACGGTCCAGCTGAGCGGCTGGAAAGGCCACGGTTTAATTATCATCCTCGCGCTATCAACGGCATTCACCGAAGAACTGTTCTTCCGTTCCTGGCTTCTTTCAACCCTACCGGCATTGGGCTGGCCACGCTGGCTGGTTTTCGTCATCTCAGTGGTTTTTTTTGCTTCCCTCCACCTTTGGCAGGGTTGGAGCGCTGTATTCTTTGCTGCTGTATCAGGTGCCGCTTTCTCAATCTGTTTTTTTCGTCGCCCGGGGCTTATTGTACTTATCACCGCACATACCATCCACAATGCTATGGCGCTCATCATGATGACTGTTCGATAATTGCTGATATCAGGGAGGCATCAGTGAAGTTTTTCTCGAGATTTTTTTTCATTTTAACAACAACCATTATTTTGCTCGTATTTACGACTTGTTCCAGAACATCCGGACCTCCTGACAGTGAGATACTCCGGGATCTTGGTTTCAGGCCTATTCCGGAGGGAAGCGAATTTCCGGATATATCATTTACCGATACCGGGAATCAGACTCACAGTCTCGGTGAATTCAAAGGCTCTGTTATTCTTCTTAACTTCTGGGCTTCATGGTGTCCTCCCTGCCGGGCGGAAATGCCGTCGATGGGGCATCTGGCGGAAGAACTGAAAAATAGTGACTTTGTTATGATTCCCGTGAATGTCCAGGAACCCCTGGAACTTGTTGAATCATTCGTAACCGAGTTCGAAATAGGATTTCCGGTGTACCTCGATATAAATGCGGATGCCGCCAGGGCCATCGGTGTTTCCGGACTGCCTACTTCAATTCTTATCGACCGGGATGGGTCGGCCGTCGCTGTTGTAACTGGTGCAATCGAATGGGATGATGATGAGCTGATTTCAATGATGCGCGGCTGGACACGATGAGGGATTGTGAAGCATCGCTCATTCAATTCAGACCTGAATGCCTTTTTCAATCACAGGCCTAACCGTTTTATCGTAATTGCACAATCCGGCAAAGAGTTGATTCATGCCCACTGTCCCAATCCAGGCAGACTGAGGGAAATTCTACTACCGGGCAGAGAACTGATACTTGAGAAATCCGACAATCCCGATAGAAAAACCCAGTGGACCCTGGCAGCTGCAAAGTATGGAAATTTCGTCATACCTCTCATATCTGTCAGGGCCAACGCCCTTATCGGCGATCTTATTATTCCCGAACTTTATCCGGGTTTTACAGCCGTTTCGGAACAACGGCTCGGGAATTCACGTATAGACTGGTTTCTAAAAAAGGGAATGTCAAAAATATGGATTGAAGTGAAAGCATGCACCCTTGTGGAAAACGGCCGTGCTATGTTCCCGGATGCTCCATCGGCAAGAGCCGTGAAACATCTCAAGGAGCTTATTGCCCCTGGCAGCGGCAATCAAGGGCAGGTCGTTTTCACGGTGATGAATCCTTCAGCACGGATTTTTTCACCAAATCCCCACACAGATCCGAGTTTTTGTCTTACTCTCGGCAAAGCAGTCGATTCCGGAGTCAGGATAACGGTTGTTTCCATCAGAACAGATGAGAATGGATGGTCTTTTGTTGATAATTACGATTTACCGGTTGATTTGACATCAGTGGAAATGGCCGGCAGGGATTCAGGTGTACTGGTGAGGGTATGGGGGGCTTCAGCAAGAAACAGATCCCATCTCATAACGATTGACCGCTATCCGGAAAATTTATCTAAAGCCGAGCGCAGGAATGCGCGACTGGAAGTCGATCCGAAAGATGAATATCGTCAAATCGTTATATTCCCGATCCGGGGTGAAATTGCCTGCTTTGAATCAATGGAAGTCGAATTGAAGCAAATTTCCGACTCTTTTAATTCAGAGATCTTTTCATGGAATGGGAATCCTGCAATTGATCCTGTGTTTATCGAATGGATACTGGATTACCGTCACCGTCGAGTTTTTACTTCTTAATCAGCACACGTCCGGTATAATCACTGCGATGCAGCAGAATGGTCTCACCCTGTCTTCTGAAATATTCATCCACAGCCTTTTTTGCCCCGGTGAAATGCCCATAGTCATCAATGATAAGAACACCCCCGGGCGAAAGACGGGGGAATAGCACTTCGAGTTCTTTCATAGTTGACTCATACCAGTCCGTATCAAGTCGGAGAACGGCAATAATTTCCGGAACTTCCCTGTCAAGGGTTTCTTCAACAGGTCCGGAAACAAATTGAAAAGATTCTTTATTGAGATGTGATCGAGAAAGAGTTTTTTTAACTTCGGCGATACTTGAGGCCCACCATCCCTCCGGATCCCGTTCGGATAAGGACTGTCTGCTGGAAGCAATCCGGTCATCCGATCCGGGGGGCACCATACCGGAGAATGTGTCAAAAAGCCAGATTCGCCGGTTCGTGTCGGTTTCCTCAGCTGCAAGGATATGGGAGGCCAGAAGACATGCACCCCCTTTCCAGACACCGCATTCGACGATGTCTCCCGGGATACCTGATCTGCAGATATATCTGACGGCTTCGGCAAGGGCCCAGCCTCTTTCGGGGGATATCATGGTAAAGGGTTTAACTCTATCCCAGATTTTCAGAAAATCCCGGTCCATATCACTCAGATATCGCTCCGGGGGAATGACACTCCAACCCTCGGCCTCGAGTCTGTGCGCCAGATTCTCGAGGTTTCTTCTTGATTCATTCATTGTGAATACTTGAAAGCGTCCGGAAAGGCCAATGATCGAGCGGTCTGAAGGACAATTCCCGTTTCCGCCGGCAACAGAGGCCCGATGAGAAGCTTGTACACGGTTCCGCCGGAATCCTTCTCAGTTACAATGCTCAAGGGATAACCGGGAGCACTCCGGTTTACGTTCCTGGCGGTATCCTCAAGAATCGTACGGCTGTGATAGGAACCGATCTGAATATATGGACGTGTATCTCCAGACTCGAACTGTGGAAGTTCCATGCCGGTATAATCAGTTGATACGGCATCAGGTGGACGCAGGTCGGACGGCATAAGAAAGTAAATTCGGCTTTCGCCCTCTTCGGAATCAGCTGCCGCAGTCACAGGTGCTTCGTCCTCGACACTTTCACCGGCTTCATCAATATCACCCAGATCATATGTCAGTATCGTTTCCGTCGAATCAGCAGCCGGGGCCGTTCCGACTTCATCGGGTTCGTCTTCCAGTGCAGCTGCCGGATTGTAATCGGAATCTTCGGTCAACTCGCCTGCATCTGCCGGGAGGTCTTCAGTTTTCTCAAATAAATCGGTACTGATAGGTGTAACGCGAACAGGCAGGACATGATCCAGGGGTAATTCGATTGAAACGGCAGCGGCGCTCTCAATAAGAATGAACACACCAGGGGCTTCAAGACGTCCGGTGACTGTAACATTTACCTGAGCTCCACCCCTGGGATTGGTAACCTGGAGAACCGTCCCTGCGGGAAATGAATTCGAATACGCTCTGTAAACGTCCGAAGTTCCGGGAAATTCGGCAGGTCCGCCGACGGCCGCATTACCGGTCCATACCGACTGGGCATGTAATGCGAATGTGAGTAAAACCAGAGTGAGGACACTTATATATTTTTTCATGACTGATGTCTCCTCAAATGGGGCTCATCAATTTGATGGGGCCTCAAACTTCTCATCGGCGTTTTTCACATGTCAATTAATGAGTGACATGACCGCTTCAGCCAGAATTATTCCCAGCGCTGTCCAGCGCTCTCCAGTGTTCATTTCAGGATTCGTTTCTCCAATACTCACTGAACCTTCACCTAAGTGACTGAAACCGGACACTCGGAAGAGACTCCATGAAGCCCCTTCATCATCCGGGGCCAGAACAAGCAGGAAATCAGCACCCTCGTCACCGGCATACTTGAGAGCTTTAACGTCAGCTTCTTCCCACGTGCTTCTGTTCCGGAGAGAATATATATTGAAGAAAATATGCCCTTTATCAAAAAAGGTATCCATGATACCCGTCTCAACCGAAACAACTTTGATTCTCTGCTCCATTTCCATATCGCCTCTGGGCATCTCTTCCCGGGTATCGATAAGGAATGTCAATGAGGATGCCGAAAGAGAACTGCTCAGGAAAACCAATAATACGGTCATTTTTCTGAAATCAATGGTCATATTCTTTAGTTTCGGTGAACCGGGTTGAGAGTTGAGTCCTCACATTCATGCTTCCCCACACACCGATTCGGTGCTACATTTTCCAATATGGCCAAGGGAAAGCGAATTTACATCGTCGGCGCCGGACAGTTCGGCCGGGCCATCGCCAGGGAAATCACCGATAAAGGCGTCATTGGCGAAGTTGTCGCGTTCCTTGACGACGACCGGGATAAGATCGGAACATTGATTGACGGAATTCCAGTCCTGGGTCCGGTTAACGCCTGTGCCGGGATTCTCGATCGCGGACATGATGCCGAAGCTCTCATCGCCCTGCATTCTGCGTCACGTAAACAGCTTAACAACGTTTACGACGCCCTGCGTCGAGCAGATTTCACCAAAATCAGAATACTTCCATCGGTCAGCCAGATTGTCACGGCGGATCCACATTTCGTTCAGGCTCGTGACATGGATCCCCAGGATCTCCTCGGACGAGAACCCGTGCTGATCGATCTCAAAGAGAGCCTCTCTTATGTCAGGGGTAAGCGTGTCCTTGTCACCGGTGCCGGCGGCAGTATCGGCAGCGAGCTGTCCAGACAGCTTCTCTACGGCGGTGCCGAACGCTTGTATCTGCTCGGCCATGGCGAAAACAGCATCTGGAGCATCGAGCGTGAACTGAGAAAACTGCAGGACGCCGGTGTCGGAGAAAAAGCGACAATCGTCCCTGTTGTCGGAGAACTCCAGGATCAGGACTACGTGAGGTTCCTCCTGGGGCGACTCAAAACCGATGTGATATTCCACGGAGCCGCGCATAAACATGTTCCGATGATGGAGCGAAACCCTGTAGAGGCCATGAAAAATAACGTTCTCGGCACACGCAATCTCATTAATGCCGCAGAAAATGCCGGAACACAGCGTTTTGTCCTGATATCCACCGATAAAGCCGTCAACCCGACCAGTGTTTACGGTGCCAGCAAGAGGATTGCGGAGATGCTGGTTCTGGCCCAGAGAGAACGCGGCCGGGATTTTATGGTTGTCCGTTTCGGCAATGTACTGGGATCACGAGGCAGCATCATGCCGGTTTTCAAGGAACAGATTTTTTCCGGCGGTCCGGTTACCGTAACCCATCCTGATGCCAAACGCTGGTTCATGACTATTCCCGAGGCCGTAAGTCTAATCCTTAAAACCGCGGGATTGGCGGATGAGGGCGGGTTATACATGCTGGATATGGGAGACCCTGTCCGTATCGTTGATTTTGCCCGGCAGATGATACGGTTTTACGGTTATGACGAAGAAAGCATCCCCATTACCTTCATCGGGATGCGCCCCGGAGAGAAAAAGGTGGAGCGACTCTGGTCCGATAAAGAAACACCAACAGAAACAGAATACCCCCGTATCGTGAAAGTGAAGTTCCCGGAAAGTATTCATAATGATGTAGCGGAAATTATCCACGAACTCGAACCAGTCGCAGTCCGGGATCCGGAACATCCCGATGTGTTTCGGAACCGCCATTCGCTCCGGAGCATCATCAACCGGCATTTCCCCACTGTCGAAGGCCCGGACAATGAGCCGGAGTACTAAAACTGTCCCGTTCTTCAAGCCATCGATCGGCCGGGCTGAAATATCCGCCGTAATCAGTGTAATGAAAAGCGGATGGCTCACAACCGGCCCCGAAGCCATGGCTTTCGAACGAGAATTCGCTGATTTCCTGGAGCTTCCCGATCCAGCAGGCAAGAGACCGGTACACACACTCAGCGTCAATTCGGCAACTGCAGGACTGCATCTGGCCCTGGAGGCCGTCGGAGTCGGTCCCGGGGATCTGATCGCCGTACCATCTCTCACCTTTACCGCGACTGCTGAAATCGTTCGTTACCTGGGAGCCGATCCGCTATTCATCGATTCGGAAAGTCAGACCGGAAATATGGACCCCGACTCCTTGAAAAAAGCAGTGGAAAAACTTGGTGTATCGGACAACAGAGTAAAAGCGGTGATACCGGTGCATCTCGCCGGACATCCCTGCGACATGAAAGCGATCAGAAAGGCTATCGAGGGTAAAGATGTCACTGTTGTTGAAGATGCTGCTCATGCATTTCCATCTGAAACATCCGAAGGTATGGCGGGTACCCTGGGAGATATTGGAGTTTTTTCATTTTATGCCACAAAAACCATAACCACTGGTGAAGGCGGAATGGTAGCCACCAGAAATCCGGTGTATGAAGCGAGAATGAGGCTCATGCGTCTCCACGGTATCGACAGGGTTGTCTGGAACAGATACAGCAAGAATGCCGAATCCCGATCCTGGGAATATGATGTCACGGCCCCGGGATTCAAATACAACATGTCGGATTTGGCTGCCGCTATCGGCAGGATTCAGCTGAAACGGGCCGACAACCTTCTTCGGGAACGCCGGACCCTGGCCGTACGATACAAGGAACAACTCACCGATATCCCGGATCTTGAGCTGCCGGACGATGCACCGGGGCATGCATGGCACCTGTTCATCATTCGTACCCGTAACAGAGGACTCAGAGATCATCTTGCAGATGAGCTCGCCGGGGAAGGTATTGGTACTTCGGTTCACTTCATACCACTGCACCGCATGACGTACTGGAAATCTCAATACGAACTGAATCCTTTAAATTTTCCGATCGCTGACGATCTGGCACAGAGAAGTCTTTCACTGCCGTTATGGCCGGGATTGAGCAGAAAAAATCAGAGAAGGACTATCGAAGTTATCAGGAGAACGCTTCATGGATGACGAGAAAACCCTTTCGGACAAATTGTCCGGCCGTCTCAGGCATCCGGAGGACGCTGGAGGCAAGCGTGTTCTCATTGGAAAAATGCTTCGCTCTCCCGTGCCTCTGGGCCGTATCGTCTCAATTGATCTGCCCGAATCTCCAAGCGGGCTTATCAGCATAGCCAATCGCGATATACCCGGTATCGATAAAATAAAATTCGGAAAAATACCGGTACCGGTACTGACGGGCCGCAATATACGTTGGAAAGGCCAACCCGTCATGGCCGCAGCGGGACCGGATGAAGCTGAACTTGAAGATTGGCTGTCCCGGGTTC
Organism: Spirochaeta sp.; assembly: GCA_030635565.1. Taxonomy (GTDB): domain Bacteria; phylum Spirochaetota; class Spirochaetia; order DSM-2461; family DSM-2461; genus UBA2779. The sequence goes on from DAOVYP010000039.1 coordinate 9,260, forward strand.
AATTGAACATAAAAACATCTGAAGATGATGAAAATCCAATAGTCACTGAAAAACTCATAGAGAAAGGTTCACCCGCCGAATCGTTTTCCAGGGCTTTTCAGGTTATAGAGGAATTTGTTGAAATCTCTTCATCCCCCGATTCATATAATCCGGGAACAGTGGTCTGCATAAAAGACGGAAATACATACATACTTCATACGGCCACTTCCTGGCCTGGAGCAATCAGGAAAAATGTTGCCAGAGTGTTGAAGATTGACAAGAAAAATATACGGGTCCGATCGTATTCCGTCGCTCCCGGCTCCAATCGGTTAATCTGGCAACCGGCGCTTGAAGCCTGCCGGGCCGCTTTGTTGTCGGCTAAAGCAAAAAGATCGGTTCGCATTTCATTATCTCCGTCGGGATTACCCGGTGCGGATTTTCATATACGGGGTGCAATCGATAGTGAGGGCCGCGTTCTGGCGATTGAAGCGGAATTCACCATTCATGCGGGTGCGATTTTTCCACTTGAAAATGAATTTTTCGAAAGAGTAATTCTTGGTTTATTCAGTATTTACCCCTGTAAAAACTACTCGATTCAAGGCCGGATCAACTATAGCCCGGTTCCGCCATCTGTATTCGGGCCTGCTGCCGGATTCGAACTCGGCTTCCTGGCCGGCGAATTGTTCGCTTCCAGGGTGGCGGAGAACAGCCTGTCCCCTCCCGGAGGATGGCGCAGGGAATCTTTTCCCGCTCCCGGCCAGGCATTCGGTCCGGGAATCGTTCCGCTAAAAGACTTTCCAATACAAGATCTTCTGAACAAGGCGCTCGGTATATCGGATTTTGAGCGTAAGAGCGCGTCATTCGAACAAACCCGCCTCGCCCGTCGGAGCCTGGGCTCTGTTCCGGAATACTATCGCGGAATCGGTCTGAGCTGTGCCTGGTTCGGCAACGGATTTCTCTCATCACCGAAAGAGCTCGGTTCTGCGTCCTTATCCCTCACCCTGGACAAGAATGGGGCTCTGACAATCAACGCCCGTAACCCCGGGGCTGCCCTGCAGAGAGCCTGGTCCAACCTGGCGGGAAGTATCCTTGGGATTGACGGGAAATCCATAAGCTTCTCCGAAGAACTGCCCACAGGTACACAGGAGCCCGGACCTTCCGTACTCGGCCGCAATGTTTCGATTTATACGAAGCTGCTGGAACTTGCCGGACATGATCTTGCAAAACGCCGATTCAGGGATGCCCTTCCCATTTCCGTAACCCGTACCCGCCGTCGCAGCGGCAGCAAATCGTGGAGCCATGAGTTACTCGAAGGATCACCCTTCGAAACGATTTCATGGGGCGTCGGCATTATCGAAGTCGCAGTATCGACGATAACCCTTGAAGTCCGTCCCATGCAGATCTGGCTGATCATTGACGGTGGAAACCTGCTGATGCCTGAGTTTGCCAGATCGGCAGTCGAGTCCGCCGCCGAAGAGACACTCAAATGGTGCAGTTTTCAACCCGAACGAAGGGATCTGCCGCTGATTGATATTCAGTTCCACAATACGGGAGCCAAACGTCAGCCAAAGGATGTGGCGACCCTGCCCTGGCTTCTCATTCCAGCAGCGTATCTGCAGGCTGTCCGTCAGGCCTCAGGTTTAAGCATCAACAGGATACCGATAACGCCTGAGTTGTTGGGCGCTGGAGGATGAGCCGATGATTATCTCATTCTACCTGAATGGTCAGTCTGTGGAAATCGACACGATGCCTCACCACCG
>DAOVYP010000031.1 GCA_030635565.1 Spirochaeta sp.
CTTGCCTTCGCTCCGAATACTGCGTTGGATTGAATGCTCGAGTGCTCATGTACCTATTGGTACACTGCGCTTCCGTGCTTCAGTCCGCCTTGTCTTCGAAACGAATCCATCGTTTTCGGAAGGCAAATATTTCCTATCTCATCGCCGTGATGTCGTTATAGGCCTTCACGGCGCGATCCACTATGGCCTTTGTCAGATTCAGGCTCATTTCAGCCCTTGCCATCGCTATTGTGACGTCATGAGGTTCAACCTCATCGGGATGAGTAATCATCCGTTCGAACAGCTGATCCGCATTCAACTGCTGATCCGACACACGTCCGATGGCGTCTGCAACGAGATTCCCGAAGCCGTTCCGATCCTCCCCGACCGGAAGACCCTTCTGTCCATTGCTGTCGAGATGAGCAGCATTTGTTTTTGTCATTTCAACGACATGCCCGACGGCATTGTTGACATCAATCAAACTCATAATTATCTCCCGATTTCCAGAGCTTTGCGAAACATGCTCTTTGAACCATCAATAATGGCCACATTCGCCTCATATGCGCGGGATGCGGATATCATATCCACCATCTCACTCACCACATTCACGTTCGGCAGCTCGACATAACCGGTTTGAGGCCCGGTTTTGATGGCATCCGGATGCGTAGGGTCCCATTTAAGGACCAGTTCACTGTCCATATCCTTGTCGATGGATGCGACCCGGACTCCCGAGCCGATTTTATTCTTCAGCGATTCCGGAAGGAACGGGCTCCTCCAGTACGGCTGATCGACTCTGGGACGGAAGATAACCCGGCTGCGCCGGAAGGGTCCGCCTTCGGCCGTTCGTGTCGTATTGGCATTGGCGATATTATTGGAAATAACATCAAGGCGAAGCCTCTCGGCAGTCAGCCCCGATGACGCCGTATTGATTGTCGTGAATAATCCCATATGCCTAAGACCTCCCCGCCCAGGTGCAATTCGAAAAGAATTGCATGAATTGCGGATTCTGATGACAGCTGAAGGCAAACAGCTGGTTTCCGGGTGCAGCCCGGGAACTTGCGAGCCCGTAAATCATATCCAGCAATTCATCCTGCGGTCTTGTGGATTGCACCGCATCAACCGAAGTAATTTGTTTATATGCTGACATATTTCATTTTCTCCCCTTACCTGAGAACGATATTGATCTGTTTGAACTGGTGATTGACGGCGCCGGCCATCAATTCGTACATCATCTGGTTTTCCGTCGCCTGCATCAGCTCACGCTCGACATCAACGTTGTTTCCGTTGTTCTTGGAAGTCGTCAGATAGTCGAGAACGATTCTGGGACCGACAGTCCGGTAATCCACGGTCTGTTTGAACGGGATGTGTTTCTCATGGGTGACGACGCCGATTGACTTGTCCAACTTCTCCGAAGCCAGAGCCCGGCCCAGTTCGGCTTCAAAATTCACTACCGATCGTTTGAAGTTCGGGGTTTCGACATTTGCAATGTTGTTGGCGATCACCTGACGGCGCAGGGTGGATACCGCCATGTTCCGCTGGATAAGATCAACGGATTTGGCGAAAGTCGTGTTTTCTAACATGTTTCCCTCCCGGGGGCCATCTTCATCACCTTACCTCTCCCCAGGTTCAGTCGATGTCCCCTCTTCTCCATTCTCGGCATAGTTCAAACCCCCGCTGAGTACCGATCGTTTACAATATGTACCGGGATAAATCCCGATCCTCAATTATTTTGTTCAGGCGTTCGTTCACATACTCCTCAGTCACCCTTATGGTCTGTCCGGTGAGATTCGGAGCATTGAACGAAACATCTTCAAGAAGCAGCTCCAACACCGTGTGTAAACGACGTGCACCGATATTTTCGGTATGTGTATTCACTTCCGCCGCGATATCGGAAAGACGCTTAACCGCGTCATCTTCAAAAATCAGCACCACCTCTTCGGTGGCGAGCAGTTCAGTGTATTGCCGGGTGAGTGCATTCCTCGGTGATGTGAGAATCTCCCGGAAGTCTTCAGCATTGAGCGATTCCAATTCCACCCTCAGGGGGAATCGTCCCTGCAGCTCAGGTATGAGATCCGAGGGCTTTGACAGATTGAAGGCTCCGGCCGCGATGAAGAGAATATGCGCGGTATCGACCATCCCGAATTTCGTGTTTACCGTAGAACCTTCCACGATGGGCAGGATGTCACGCTGAACACCTTCTCTGGATACGTCATGCCCTCCCGACCGTCCGTCTTTTACGGCAATTTTGTCGATTTCGTCTATGAAGATAATGCCGGCATTCTGAACTCTATCCCTGGCGGTTTCTATCGCACTTTCGGCATCAATGCGTTTTTCCTGCTGTTCGGCTTCCAGCAGTTCCCGGGCACGGGACACTTTTACCTTCCGGGGTTTTTTCGGTCCTTGAAAGATGGAACCGAGATTACCGAAATCAAACCCCATCTGCTCGATACCGGCTCCGGAAATGACTTCAACGTGAGGTTTTCTGCCGCCACCGGCAGTAATCTCCACCATGCGATCGTCAAGTTCGCCTTCCTTCAGTTTCCGTCTCAACACTTCACGGGCATGTTGTCCCCTATCGGGTTCCACAGGTGTTTTTATATCGGCACCCTCCGGCGGCGGTAACGAGGAACCGGGAACCAGAACGTCCAGCAGTGCTTCCTCGGCAGCGTCTCTGGCAGCCCGTTCCACACCGGATTTCATTTCATCCTTTACCATAACGACGGCTTTGGACATGAGATCCCTGACCATTGATTCCACATCCCGGCCGACATATCCCACTTCCGTGAATTTTGTGGCCTCAACCTTGATAAAGGGTGCGCCCGAGAGTTTGGCCAATCGTCTGGCAATCTCAGTTTTACCGACACCTGTCGGGCCGATCATCAGGATGTTTTTAGGCGCAACTTCGTCCCGGATATCATCGGGCAGCCTCGCTCTGCGCTGACGGTTTCTCAAGGCGATGGCTACAGACTTCTTAGCCGCATTCTGACCGATGATGTATTGATCGAGGGCATCGACTATCTCCTGGGGAGTAAGTCCTGAAAGTTTACTCATCTTCCAATACCTCCAGGGTAATATTGTCGTTGGTGAAAACACAGATTTCGGCAGCAATGCGTATCGACCTTTCCGCTATGGCCCGGGCATCAAGTTCCGAACCATCGAGATAGGCCATGGCCGCGGAATAGGCGTAGTTACCGCCGCTGCCGATGGCTACGGCACCTTCATCAGGTTCAATTACGTCCCCGTTACCGCTGAGCAGCAGCGTTCTGCTGATATCGGCTACAAGCAGCATGGCTTCCAGACGGCGCAGAACCCTGTCGGTTCGCCATTCCTTGGCCAGCTCCACCGCAGCCCGGGTGACATCCCCGGCGAATTCCTTGAGTTTGCCTTCAAATCGCTCTTCAAGGGTAAAGGCGTCGGCGGTGGAACCGGCGAATCCCACGAGTACCTTGTCGTTATACAGCCGCCGGACTTTTTGGGCCCGGCCTTTCATGATGACCGCTTCGCCCAGAGTCACCTGGCCGTCTCCGGCCATGGCAACCTGTCCGTCTTTACGGACTGCGACGATCGTTGTTCCTCTGATTTCAGGCATCATTTCCTCCGGAGTTTACCGTACGCCTTGCATGGGGATGAGACAGGCGGTACACCTGTTTGATCCGTTCAATACTGGTATGTGTGTAAATCTGAGTCGTTGACATACTGGAATGTCCCAGCAGTTCCTGTACGGTTCTGATGTCGGCCCCTTCGTCCATCACATGGGTGGCGAAGCTGTGCCGGAAGGTGTGGGGCGTCACTTTCTTTGCCATACCTGTCAGGGCCGCATAACGCCTGATGAGGTAGTACACTCCCCGGGTGGTGAGCCTTTCACCCCGGAGATCGAGTATCAAGGCCCGACGGCTGTCGGAATCATCGGCAGAGTGCTTGAGGCGATGAGGCAGATATTCTTCCAGTGCCTCCGCCGCTTTAGTTCCGACAAATACCATTCTTTCCTTGTCACCTTTACCCCGGACCCTGACCTGCCGACGTACAACATCGGAAGCATCCAGGGAACAGATTTCACCGACCCGGCATCCGGTTGAATACAACAGTTCGAAGAGCACCCTGTCCCGCAGCCCGGTAAATCCCTCACCCGTGTAATCAAGAAATGTCTCGATTTCCTCATGTGTGAGAAATCCGGGAAGCCGACGTCCCTTTTTCACCGTTCTGGAGCCGATGAACGGATTCTCCGTACCGGGGATTCTCCGGCGTCGCCACTCGTAATAACCCTTGAGGGCAGAGAGGCGACGGTTTACCGTTGCCGAAGCCATGTGTCTGGAAGACATCCGGGCCATGAATGATCTGGCTTCGCTCTGTCCGGCCTCTTCCTCGGACAGCTTATACTCGGCCAGAAAAGCCGACCAGGCGGCCAGGTCCCTGCGGTATGAGCGGATTGTTGCGTCCGAAAGACGTCGTATATCCCTGAGATGATCCAGCCAGTCATGCGCCTCGATACTCAAACCAACCTCCCATATACCGGTACAACCGGCCGTCCAGTTCCAGTTTCATCATACGTACAAGATCATCGGACCCACCGGGTCCGGCGACGGCATCCACCGTCCGGATATCCAGGAAACGTCCCCAATCACTCATCACATCAGATGCACTGGAAATCACCGGTGCACCTTGACGTTCAAGGTTTCTCGTGCCTCCGGAAGCCAACCCGTTCATCCCGGCCGAAGCGATGTATAGGTCGCGGTTCTGATCCAGGGCGAAGTCAGCAGTTATCAGTGCCCCGGATTTCTCAGGTGCCTGTACGATGATGCAGCCCCTGCATAATCCACTCAAAATGCGGTTTCTCCGGGGAAAAGCATATTTGGCGGGGAAAAGTCCCGGGGGAATCTCACCCAGCAGAGCTCCGCCCCTGTCCATGATTCGTGCAGCCAGTCGTCGATGAGACATCGGACTCGGTCTGTCAAGTCCACCGGCCAACACGGCCCATGTGGTACCGCAGCCCGCCAGAGCGCCTTCATGGACAGCCCTGTCAATCCCGAATGCCAACCCCGATACCACCGGATAACCGGCCAGAGCGAATTCCAGTCCCAGCTGATAAGCCTGCCGCTGAGCCGGTGATGAGGGGCGGCGCGTACCGACCACTGCAATACCCGGTTTCCCATCGAATACGGGGGTTCCCCTGTGATACAAAACCAGTGGAGGATCGCTGATCAGGGCCAGAGATGCCGGATAGTTTGTCTCTCCAAGAACTCGATACCCGATTTTATAGTACCTGAGCCTGTGAATTTCCCCCTCGGCATCCCTGAGCAGCCGGCCGGCCGACGGCAGGATACCGGTTGATCTGGAGGATCGTGTCGCCGCATATTCTTCGATGGCCGCGGGAAGATCCTGCTCATCACGACAAGCGGTCCAGACCCGGTGTTTCAACCAGCCCTTGTGACCCGGAAGACGGTTTAACGCCAGGAGCAGCAGAGGATCATGATCCATAGTCACCTCCCGCCACACGATTGTAGAGATCTTCCGCTTTTATCACGTCAGTTTGATCTTTGGCGAGTCTTATGATTTCATCATAGAGATCCAGTGCGTCGCCGGTCATTCCGGCTTCAAGGTAAACCCTGGCAAGAAGGAATCTCGCATTAACATCACTTCGTTCGATTTTGAGGAAATCCTCCAGCAGCGGACCGGCTTCCGGGGATCGGTCAAGCTCGAATACGAGGAGCGCGGCGAGGGCATACATCGCCGGGGTGTACCGGGGATCGAGGGTCAAGGCCCTGCGGTATCCATTTTCGGATCGGGCGAGATACGACGCTCTCATCCCGGGTGTATCCGATGACAGGGCCATCTGCCCTGCAGTCAGAGCCCGGTTGTATAGAAGTGATGCATGTTCAGGATAGAGGGCAACCGCCTCATCGAAGGCGGCCATGGCTTCGCCCCACATCTGGTAGTCCATGTACTTCATAGCCAGAAGACGCCAATATGTTCCTTTGTCCCTGACAGCCTCAATGGTTTTTTCAACCTGCTTTTCGACGCCCCGTATGTCGGCCTTGAGTTCGGCAATCCGTGCATCGTCGTCCCCCCGATCCTCTTCGACAGCTAAGCGAACGGCCAAATCACGCCTGTTCTGCATCTTGCCGCAGGAAGTGATGATTGGAAGAAGACACAAGACGGCAACTGCCAACAGACGGCCGGATATAGCGCCGGTACGATGGACGCCAGAGGTCAATTCATTTCTTTTCCAGCCGAAAATAACCATTTCTTCTCTCTAACCCCTTGGGTGATAGGCCTTATGGGCCCGTTCGAGATCATCCTGATCCAAATGAGTGTAAATCTGAGTCGTGCTGATATCCGCATGTCCCAGCAACTCCTGAACGCTCCGAAGATCCGCTCCGCCCCGAAGCAGGTGGGTGGCGAATGAATGACGTAGTGTGTGAATTTTTCCTTCCACTTCCGCACGTTCCGCTATCCCGCGGAAGCGCTTCCACATGCCTTTGCGGCTCAAACCTTCGCCCCTGTTATTGAGAAAGACACGGTCGATGGCTGAAGGCCCCTTGAGGAGGAGTGGGCGGCCTTCACGAAGATAACTCCTCAACCAGCTTTCGGCTTCGTCACCCAGGGGAACAAGACGTTCCTTGTCACCCTTTCCCTGTACCCGTATCAGACCTTCCTTGAGGAAAATCTGTGACAGTTCCAGGTTGGCTGCTTCACTGACACGGAGGCCGCAGGAATAAATCAGTTCGAAAAGTGTCCGATCCCGCAGCCCGTAGGGAGAGTCGAGGTTGATGGAATTCAGAAATCTCTCCACCTCGCTCACTTCAAGAACTTCGGGGAGGTGTTTCCCGATTTTCGGCCTCTCCACATCATGAGAGGGGTCGTCGGAACGGTAACCTGCAGTCCGCATAAATCCGTAGAATGATCGGAGAGAGCTGAAGATCCGGGATATGGTACGGGCGCTCAACTGTTCGGAGCCCCCCCGGCCCGCCACGTAGGATTCCAGATCCACCCCGCAGACAGCGATAGCATCCAATGACGAAGCATCCAGCCATCGGCCGAATCTCCGGGCTTCGGCGACGTAGGTGCCGGTGGTTGACTCGGCCACCCTGAGTTCGTGGCGAAGATAACCTTCATATTCTACTGCCAACCGTTGTCCGCTCACTTCATCTCCCGCTTCCTAACCGTTTTTCCCGCATCACTGTGGGAATCAGCAGGTCCGTCTCGTCCAGCAGACCATTTAAAGTTCCCGAACAGGCGATGGATGAGGTATCCTTTTCAACACTTCCGATGGAGGGAGGGGCAGATGCGGAGAGACCGCGGCCTTCGCTCAGTACTTTCCAGACTTCGTAGGGCAGGAGTTCGTTCCGATTCTCCGCCAAAGTGGAATTCTGTTTGTGAGACCGGTCCATGGAACCGCCGAAGCCGGTGGCAATTACGGTAACCCTCACCTCGTCACCCAGGTTGTCATCTGTGTCCTGTCCGGCGATGACAGTGGCATTCGAGTCCACACGGGAGGAAACGATATCCATGATTTCGTGGTATTCGAACAGGGAAAAATCAGGCCCTCCGGTGACATTAACCAGCAGACCCCTGGCGCCTTCGATATTGACTTCGTCCAGGAGTGGATTTTCGATGGCCATAGTGGCGGCGTCGACAGCACGATTGTCACCCCGGCCTTCTCCGATCCCCATGAGAGCGTCGCCCTGACCTTCCATTACGGTGCGTACATCGGCAAAGTCAATATTGATTTCACCACGTTTGGTGATGAGGTCTGAAATTCCCTGGACACCCATTCGCAGGACATCATCGGCTTTAAGAAAGGCCTCCCGTATCGGTGTCCTTCGATCCACCAGCTTGAGAAGATTCTCATTGGGGATGGTGATGAGGGTATCCACATGCCCTCGCAGTTTGTCGATTCCGGCATCGGCCAGCTCCATCTTCCGCTGACGCTCAAAACTGAAAGGTCTGGTGACCACTGCGACGGTGAGACAGCCCATTTCCTTGGCGATACGGGCAATGACCGGAGCGGCTCCAGTCCCGGTACCTCCCCCCATACCCGCGGTAACGAACACCATATCCGCACCTTTCAAGACATTCTGGATTGTCTCCCTGTCCTCCTCGGCGGCCTGTTCCCCGATTTCAGGTTTCCCTCCGGCACCGAGTCCGCCTGTGACCTGACGGCCGAGTGGTACTTTTGTCAGAGCCAAAGAGGACTCGAGAGCCTGCAAATCGGTATTCGCGGCAATGAAGTCCACACCCTGAACTCCCACCTGTATCATCCGGGCAACGGCATTACTGCCGCCGCCTCCGCAACCGATGACTTTAATGACAGTTTTCCCAGCTACACGTTCATCCATTACTTCCAGATCCATATTCTCACCCCTCCCCGGGTTGTTTAATTTCCAAGTCCCTAAAAGAATTCACCGAGCCATTTAATCAATCCCTTGAGCGGATTGATATCTTCCGCATTTCGAACCGTATCTTCTCCGTCAAAACCATTAATTGTGACGGCATCTCCCAGCAGAATCAGTCCCGCGGCAACGGACCATCCGGAATCACGGCAATGCTCCGGCCAGATTACCGACGTTCTCGGATTCCCCACTCGTGCGGGTTGACCGAAAATCCGGGATGCCACGTCGGCAACGCCAGGCAGAAGAGCTCCGCCGCCAGTCAGCACGATACCCCCTGTCATTCGGACCGCACCGGGCATCTTTTCGACTTTTACCCATATCATACGGAAAATCTCTTCCATCCTGGGCTGAAGAATACGGCAGAGTTCAGTAACCGGCACAGGCGTCGGCGGACGTCCGCCGACTCCGGGTATAATGACCGGCTCATCGACATCGGCCAGAGCTTCCCAGCAGCAGCCCGATTCACATTTGATGCGTTCGGCCGAATCCATGGGTGTTTTCAACACTATGGACAGATCGCCGGTGGCCTGGGCTCCGCCGACAGGAATGGAACCGGTCACTCTTGGAGCGCCGCCGTGTACAAGGATGAAATCCGTTGAAGAAGCACCGATGTCCACCAGAAGGACGCCCATTTCCTTCTCGTCTTCACTGAGCAGGGCCCGGGCTGCCGCCAGGCTGCCGAGAGCCAGGTCGCCCACTTTGTAGTCGGCCCGTTCCACGGCTTTTTCCATATTCCTGATGGCCGATACTGATACGGTCACAATATGAACTTCCGCTTCAAGACGGACTCCGATCATATCCATGGGATTCCGTACTCCACCCTGGTCGTCGATAATGTATTCCTGGGGCAGAACATGAAGGATGTCCCTGTCCATGGGGATTACCACGGCCCGGGCCGCTTCCAGTACACGGGTGACATCAGCCTGACCGATTTCCCGGTTCTTTCCCGACACCGCAACGACGCCGCGGGAATTCAAGCTGTCCACCGAAGCCCCTCCGAGGGCAATCCAGAGCTTGGTTACTGTTCTTCCGGCTTCATGTTCAGCCGCCTCAACCGCCGAAAGTACGGCTTCCCGGGCAGCTTCGATATTCACGACGATGCCTTTCCGCATACCATCGGAGCGACTTTCACCCCAGCCGGAAACAATGAGCTTCCCTTTGGCGTCATATTCGGCAACGAGCACACGGATACGATCAGTTCCGATATCCAGACCGGCGATGACTTCGCTATCGGTCATTTCAGCTTTCCTCCACAGGGCGGAAGACAACATGTCCGCCTCGCATATCGGCTTCTTCAACAGGTCCGGCGCTGCCCGATGCCAGAACATCGAGGACAAGAACGGCCTGACGAACGGATTCCGCCGTCAGTTTACGGTCGACAAGTATCGGGATTGGAATGTGATTCATATACATTCTCAGATCAAAACCATCGTTTCCATGGGGAACGATTTCGATTTCAGAAACAAGGGCGAACAATTTCGGATCTTCATCCCGTAATGCGGATAAATCGGTGAGTATCATACAAATCGAATCGGGCATCCTGGCTCCCAGCGCCGGTTCGGAGAATCGGGGGCCTGAAAGAATCGGAAGATTGATCGGGCCGAATCCTGTGCCGACCTGAACCGCATAACCTTCCTCATCGAATACTGCGGGAACAGGTCTATCTCCGGTGTTGATTAACGCGACGGCCAACGGGTGGCGGCGATAAACAAAAAGACGGAGAGAATCGGGAAAAACTTTCACAACACGGGCTTTGCGGACGACAGGATAGGATTCAAGTCGTTTCTGTATTTCCGATTCTTCAATGGAAGCCCATGTTTCTCCTTCAAGATTCAGCATCTCGAGAAGCTGTCCATCGGTGAGTCCCAGATCGCTTTCCAATGTTATTTTCCTGATCACGAGCCTTGGCGAAACAATGAAGTTCCAGAGAATTTCCGCCAGAAGTACAAGCAGCAGAACACCGACGACAGAGAGGGCCAGTGCACGGCCTCTCTTCATCCGCCTGACAACGGTCATTTACCCGCCTCCGAAAGATTATATATAAGACCGAAGATTACCAGTGTGACGAAGGCCGCGGAACCACCAGCGGAAAAGAGGGGCAACGGGATTCCCGTAGCAGGCAGCAGGCCCGAAACAACGGAAAAATTAATGAGAACCTGCCAATATACGGCGGATATAAGTCCGAAGATTCCCCAGCGGGAAAATGCATCGGGAGCCTTTTCTGCAGCCAACCAACCCTTGACGGCAAAAAAAGTAAATAACAGAAGGATAAGAAATATTCCGATAAACCCGGTTTCCTCACCGACTACGGCAACGACAAAATCCGAGTGCGCCGCCGGGAGGCCGCCCCTCTTAACCACGCCCCGTCCAAGCCCCTGTCCCCAGAAACCGCCTCGCTCGAGAGCCGATCTGGCTTTGAGGAGCTGATACCCCGCACCAGACGGATCGGCGGTCGGCTGGAACCAGAACTTTATCCGCTCCATCCTGTAGGGTTTCGCCAGGAGCATTGTGGCTGCCGTCAGGATCGCGGCAACTGCCGAGATACCGATTGCAGCCCGGGATACTCCGGCAGCGTAAAATAACCCGAGAGACAGGAGAAGCAGATAAGCGGCGGTTGAAAAGTCGTTCTGAAAATAAACCGTCAGAATTAAAACTGATATGACGAGCAGGGATGGGAGCAGACCGTCACGGAAATTTCCCAGGCGATTTTCATTCTTATCGAGCATACGCGCCAGATACAGGACAAGGGCAACTCGAGTTACCTCTGATGGCTGGAAGGTCAGTCCCAACACCTCGATCCATCGGCTGGCGCCGCCGGAAGAATAGCTGATACCCGGGATATAAGTGAGCAGATTTAAAATCAGCGCGACCCACACGAGAACCGGAACCGACTTGCGAATCCAGTTTTTCGGTACTCTGGTGACACCCCATGCTGCAGCCAGACCGAGCAGCATCCAGATTAACTGCCTACGCCAGATCCGGAACGGATCACCGAAAACGGTTCGGGCGAAATACCAGGATGCGGAGAACAGAACGACGGCACCGATTCCGGCCAATAAAAATTGCAGGGCCGCCATGCCTTTCATCGGCTCAGTCCCGCCGAGACGCTCTGCTTTAAATACTCCGATCCGCACTTACTGCTCCTACTGAATCTTCAAGGTGCTGAGGCCGAGGATGGCAAACATCCCACCCAGAATCCAGAAACGGGTCACGACTTTACTCTCCGCCCAGCCTGAAAGTTCAAAATGATGATGAAGCGGCGCCATTTTGAAGACCCGGCGGCCTGTCCTCTTGAAATATAAAACCTGAATAATGACCGAAAGAGTTTCCATAACGAATACACCGCCGACGATCAGGAACAGTATCTCCTTCTTCAAAAGCAGAGAGAAAACTGCCAGTAGTCCCCCGAGTGTCAGACTGCCTGTATCACCCATCATCACTTCGGCGGGGTGAGAATTAAACCAGAGGAACCCCACACAAGCTCCCAATAATGCCGTTGCACTGATGGTGAGCTCTCCGGCACCAGAGAGAAATGGAATGAACAGATAGCGAGCGAACTCGAAATGACCCGTCAGATAAGCAAGTATTGTGAAAGCCATCAGGGCGATAATGGTGAGCCCTGTTGCAAGACCGTCAAGACCGTCTGTCAGATTGACGGAATTGGACATGCCGACGATCATGAGCATGCCGAAAGGAATATAAAGAATACCGAGATCCACAACGGCGTTTTTAAGAAACGGAATGTAAAGCAGGGTTGTCTGCTCATTACGGAACAGGACAATCAGCAACATTCTCACGAGGGACACAATCACCTGCCCTGAACACTTGACA
>DAOVYP010000526.1 GCA_030635565.1 Spirochaeta sp.
GCCATAAGTCAGAGGGAAACCGGCAAGCTCGTTCGAACCCGGTATAAATGTCTGCACTCCCCAGAAATCAACAGCGAACTTAAGTCCGATCTGAGCGGTGAGTACTTTGCCAAGCCTGACGAAACTCATGGCATCCAGGCCGAGGCCGAAGGATACAAGTGAATCCCCTCCTTCCAGCAAAGCCCCGGTATGGAATCCTGTTGAGACCAGGAAAACCATGGGAGAAAGATCGAACATGTATCCGAATCCAATTACGGCGTCCAGGACTATAGGGAACCCGGTGATGGTCCGGTCGGAAAAGCCACTGGCCGGATACAGTTTCTCTTCAAGTTTATAGGGGAAAAGAATCGCAAGATCGATTATCCCGTGGAATCCTTCGCCTCTGCTGCTCTTCAAACCGACACCTGCCGAGGAGTGGCGAATGATATCTTTACCCCCGGTCCCGAACAGCGGATAGGTAGTGCGTTGAAACACGGTATTGATCTGAAAGATACCTTCGGCTGCCGACAGAGTCAGGACTGCAGAGAAGAAAAGAAGCATTATTGATAATACACGCCTCACTTCGGCCTCCGGGGCTTCAAATTATATCGAGACGGTTCGGAGAACTCAAATGAAGCAGACCTTCAAAATCACCGACAGGATCGAACATTTCCTGGAGTTTCGGGGGCAGGAATTTCCAGATGATTTCGGTAATTGAGACGAATCCGGGCTGAGTGCCTCTCTTCTCGAGATGTGCCGCAAGATTGATGACATCGGAAATCATCTTGCCGGTATCAGCCATGAATGCGACCTTCCCGCTGTGCATACCGATTCGGATGGCCACACTCTCGTCAATAGGATTACGGGAATGTGCATTGATGAGCGGCATAACCCGCTGCATCTCAATGGCGAACCGTGCGGCCCGTACCTTGTGATTCTTGAATGTGAAGGCCAGGATTCCGCCGTCACCGGCCCAGGACCAGATCCGTCCATCATATGCCGTCATCCTCTCTCCGAGGGTGGACCAGAAGTAGGAGTAGAACTTCTCCATCGTTTTTCGGCCGAACTTCTTAACAAGCTCCGAACTTCCGACAATATCCATGCTGGCGACGGTGACATCATAGTTCCTGCCGTTTTTCAGTGAGCCCCAATCAGGTCGTTTGCTCAGGTCTTCCTTGAGGGTGACAACTTTACGTTTCTTCGAATCGTAGATGAGTCCGGTTTCCGTCAGCTGCTGAAGAAAATACTCCAGACCTTCTATACGGATTTCCTTACCAAGGATGATTTCCTCATCCATCTCCACCAGGAGCTTGATATATTCGCTCATCTGTTTGCGTTCGGTCAGGTGTTCGATGAGAACCTGAGCGGCCATTCTTGGCGACAGTGTGAAATTACGGCGCTTGCCGCTTAAATCATGTATGTTCAGATCAGGAATGAGCATCTGGCCCAAGGCTTCGACCTGGTCTGCCACAAGGCTCCCGCCGACCGTCTCAATCAGCAGGTTTTTCATGGCTGGGTCTAAATTTAACATCCATATCCTCCGAAGATGCCCTGAAGAGAAACCGCCGCCAGTATATCAGTCGATTTGATACGTGGACAAGTTTCCCCCGCGAACTCCCCGATAACCAATTATAGCGACACATCTACCTCACATTTACTTCATCGGCAACTAGTATCATCAACAACTACCTGAAAAACAGGTTGTTTTGGAGCTTAGGTCCCAAAATGGGGGGATCCCTGTAGGGCTTCCGCTCCAGTCAACTCATGTTTCAGCCGATAAAAAACTCTAGGAGAACATTGATGCCGACTGTCGATCAAGCTGAACACCTCATGCGTGATGGTGCTTTCCAGAAAGCCAAGGTTCTGTTATCCGAGATTATATCCGACAACCCCGATGACCTGAGGGCCATTTGCGATATTGGAATTGCCTACACCGAAACCGGTGAAAACAAGAAGGCAATCCGGGCACTTCTGCACTACATCCATAACGACGAATCGAATCCCTACGCCTGGGAAGCCCTGGGCTGCGCCAGATTCCGAACCGGAGATCTGGAGAACGCCAGAAAGCATCTGGTACGATCCCTCGATCTTATGCCGGAAAACTCCTCTTCAC
>DAOVYP010000180.1 GCA_030635565.1 Spirochaeta sp.
CAGAAAACCGGATAGATTCCGTCATGATTTCTACGGCTGCAGTTTTCGATATCGAACGGTATGCTACAGCGGACGGCGCCGGTATTCGGAGCGTCGTTTTTTTCAAGGGCTGTAATCTTCGTTGCCACTGGTGTCAGAATCCGGAATCCCACAGCAGCAGTCCTCAGATAATGTACTATCGCAAACAATGCATATCATGCGGCCGATGCGTCGAGGCATGTCATACAGACGCGATTCATGATGCTCAGCCATTCAGATTTATCACTGATCATGTAAAGTGTGATTTATGCGGAAAATGCATTGATGTCTGCTTCACGAATTCCCGTAAAATTATCGGGCGTCAGATACCGCTGGATGAAATCATGGGCGAGCTCAGGAAAGATAAACCATTTTATGATGAATCGGGTGGGGGGGTTACTTTTTCCGGTGGAGAGCCGCTTCTTCAGGCCGAAGCAGTTCAATATCTTGCCCGCAGCTGCAGGGAAGAGGGAATCAATACGGCGCTGGAAACTGCTGGATTTGTACCGTGGTCTGTATTCGAAAAAATTCATCCATGGCTGAATCTGCTCTATATTGACCTGAAACACATCGATACCGATACGCATCGTATGTATACCGGGGTGCTGATTGAACCGATTCTTGAAAACATCCGTCGGGCCGGGGAAATTTTCGAAAACATCATAGTCAGGATCGCAGTCATTCCAGGGGTGAATGATTCGCCTGATATCCAGCGCCGTATGCTGGGTTTCCTTGCCGGGGAAACGGCAGTGAGGAATGTTGAACTGCTTCCGTTCCATCGACTGGGACTGGCCAAATATGAAGGCCTTGGAATGCGGTATGCCATGGAAAATGCCGACAACATGCGAAAATCCGATTGTGAGCCCTTTGCGGTAATCGGCCGGGGCATGGGACTGAAGATTCGTGTGGGCGCCGGCTGACGATGAAGGGTCTGGAACTGGCGCGCCGATACTATTCTGAAGTCGTGCTCCCGGCATTTATAGAGAGGGCCCCGGGCAAAGTAGATTCCATGAATTTCGGGCTTGCGGGTCCGGGTTCTGAATGTTACGGCTATGATGATGAAATCTCCCGGGATCATGACTGGGGCCCCAGGGTCTGTATCTGGATTCCTGAAAATTTATATAAGAGACAATCCGGGAATCTTCAGACTATTTACGACGGACTGAACCACGGTTTTCTCGGATTCGATCCCGTCAAACGTCTGGATAATAGAATAAGAAAGGACGGGATTCTGTCGACAGCCCGCTTCTACGGCAATTACCTGGGCAGCGACCGGCCGCCGGAAACTCTTCGGGACTGGCTGCTGATGCCTGAGGAGGCGCTGTCTCTTTGCAGCAATGGAGAGGTGTTCAGGGAAGGTTCCGGAGATTTCATGACCATGCGCGAAGTATTGCTCTCATATTTTCCCCGGGATATTAGGCTGAAGAAGATCGCATCCCGATGTAAAGCTGCCGCTCAACACGGGCAGTACAATCTATGGAGGGCCTTTCAACGCAATGACCTGCTTGCGGTTCAGTTCCACAAAGCCGGTTTTACCCACGAAGCAGCATCCCTTGTGTTTCTTCTTTGCCGTATCTATCGCCCTTTCGGCAAGTGGATATTCAGGGGGCTTGATAACCTGGGCACTCTGGGATCGGATGTGAAAAAGTATCTTCGGAATATGACTGAATCAAATGACGAGAAAGAAATACAGGGCATATTGGAAGGATGTGCGGGAGTACTTGCAGATGAGCTTGTACGGCAGGATCTGACCCCTCGAAAAGGTTCCTTCCTGTATGATTACGGCGTTGAGATTGAACGGAGTATCGAAGATGCATCCCTCAGGGAGGAACTGGATTCGATCGGATAGGAGTTTGACAGATGAGTCAGGATGGCGTGAGTAAGAAAGGTATCGTAAATCGGATTCTTGATATTGAAGTGAAGATGTTCTTGCGTGTACCGACGGGTGAAGAACCGGCCTGCCGAGCGGATATCGAGAATATGAGACTTCACCGCCGGGGGCAATTTGCCGGTTGGTCGGTCGAAACATGTGAAAGCTATCTCCATGATCTTGAAACAGCCGAAGCCTCGGGGAAAAACCTGTTGACCCTGAAATATGCCCGGATGGACAAACGTATCCCTTCTCTTTCAGAAAGCCCTGATATTTCCCATATCCGCGACTGCTATGTTGAATGGCAGAAGCTGATTATCAGCAGATATCCGAATGTCATGCGCGGTGCTCGTGATATTGCCGGTTTCAGCAACTATCTCAGCTCGGAGCTGGAAACCTATTCGGATCAAACCCTGATACTGCTTCGGTCGGATGTCGACGATTGTCGACAGACCGGAGGAAACATGTCTCTTGGAGTCTATGAGTCCCTGGCCGGACAATCGGGATATGCTTCTCTGGATGATATGGAGAAGAGCCTTAAATGATTCCTTAGTTAACAAGTAATGTAACAAAGTAGACATTTTCACGGGAAATGTCACAATTTAACTTGACTTAATTTCAATATGAGTTACAATCTTATCAATCTGAAACCGATTTCAGTGCAAATTAAAACATATGGTGCACTGGAATCACCAAATTGCAAGGAGGAGTTATGTTTAAAAAACTCATCGTTATCGTACTGGTCCTTATGGTACCGGCCGGCTTTCTGTTCGCAAACGGCGGAAGTGGTGCGGAATCGTCAAATCTGATGGTGATTATCACCCCGGATAAGGACAATACGTTCTTCACGGCGGAAGCGGATGCAGCCAAAGCCATGGCTGAGTCTCTGGGTTATGAAACGCTGATGGTGGTCCATGGCGACGATCCAAACGCGGAGAGTGATATCATCGATACCGCTATCTCCCAGAAGGCTGTTGCAATCATAATCGACATCGCCAATGCGGATGCATCACCCAATAATCTGCGCCGTGCGACAGATGCCGGTATTCCGGTTTTCTGCATGGACCGTGAGATTAATGTTGCCGGTATTGCCAAGGCACAGCTTATTTCCGACAACTTCCAGGGTGCTCAACTCGGCGGAGAATATTTCGTTGAATTGATGGGTGAGAAAGGTAACTGGGTTGAGTTGGTCGGTAAAGAGTCCGATACTAACGCCGGTGTCCGATCCCAGGGGTATCACTCAATCATCGATCAGTATCCCGACATGAAGATGGTAGCCCGGGAAACCGCAAACTGGAGCCAAACTGAAGCATTCGCCGATGTTGAATCGATCCTTCAGGCAAATCCGGATGTCAAAGGTATAATCTGCGGTAACGATACAATGGCACTTGGTGCTCAGGCCGCTGCTGAAGCCGCCGGTAAGGGTGACATAATCGTTATGGGATTTGACGGAAACGACAACGTGCTGGATTCCATGCTTCAGGGTAAAATTGCCGGTACCGTCATGCAGCCCAATGCACTTAATGCTGAAATGGCCGTCCAGCTTGCAGACAAATTCATCAAGACCGGTTCCACCGGCATGGATCAGGAGAAAATTCTCAATGGCTGCTTCCTGATTAAACCCTCCGACGCCGACAAGTGGCGGGGATTCAAGAAACTGTAACCGACATACATTGAATCATTTGGGTTATAGTTGAATGTGGGAGCTCCGCCTCTCGGGGCAGGGCTCCCTTCTTATATCCGGACTAAACAGGGGAGACACCGATGCGGAGATATTCAGGACCGCTTTTCATTATTACAATCATTTTATGCACATTAATCATAAGCGCTTGTACGATTGTGAAAATCGGCGAAGAAGAAACCGAAGGTGATGGCGAGTACTCTACCTGGACAAAAACCGGTACGGGGTTTCAGGCCCGGGAATACGTTGAATCGATTTGGGAAGATAAGCTGATACCAATTTACGAAGAGCAAGCCGTAGATTACGTAACTCTGATGACTGCACTTGAGGAGAATCGGCAAGCAGGTATCGATCAATATGGTCTCACCCGACAGACAGGGGAGCCCTTTTACATATTCAAGGTACGAGGAACGGCCCGGGTGATGGAATTTGACGACAGTTCCAGAAACGGCGTTATTCGCGTGGACCACGAGCCGGTGGATGGTGTGGCGGATGCAGTACTGCAGGTTGGACCGGTCCTTCGAGGTACGGCAATCAGGGACTCGGTAGAGTTCATCCGATTCACGGACATCGGCAATCAGCTGCAATTTGCCGAACTGGCCAAAGAGCTGAACAACAGGATGAGAGTTGACTCAATAGATCCGATAAACCTTGAAAATATTGAAGGTAAGCAAATCATGTTTCTCGGGGCTTTCAGGCTCGATAAGGATCAAGAGCTGGAAGAGGTGGTTGTGACTCCATTGGTACTTGAGATAAGGCCGGAATGATGGAGAACGGTACCCGGCTCGTTCTGGAGGCGAATGGAATCAGGAAAGTATATCCCGGAACCATTGCGCTTCAAGATGTCGATTTCAAGGTTTACAGCGGCAGAATAAATTCCCTTGTCGGAGAAAACGGCGCCGGCAAATCCACCCTTATGAAGATCATCGCGGGTATTGAAAGCCCGAGCGCCGGTGAAATGCTCTTATTTGACGATGACGGGAAGTCTGAGAATATTACTTTTAATTCAATCAGGGATGCGGTGCAGAAAGGCATCGGAATCGTGCATCAGGAACTCAATCTTTTCAGCGACCTGGATGTAACCGAGAACATCTTCATGAATAAAGAGCGGACAAAGTACGGGAATCTTTACATCGATCATGCGGCGCAGATGAAAGAAGCCCGTAAAGTCCTCAAGAAACTTGGACAGGATATAGATCCGGGCACAGCAGTTCGAGATCTTCGTCTGGGTCAACAGCAAATCGTCGAAATCGCAAAAACAATGATCGATGAACCCCGGATACTTATCATGGATGAACCGACATCGTCCTTGAGCATACCCGAAGTTCGAGTCCTGTTCAGCGTGATGGAAGACCTGAAGAATCACGGTGTCGCCATCATTTATATTTCACACCGTCTTGAAGAGATTAAGGAACTCGGCGATTACATCACGATACTCCGGGACTCACGGTTTATCCACTCCGGCCTGGTGGAAAATATAGAAATGCCCGACATCATCGAAAAGATGGTGGGACGTGATCCCAAAAAATTCTTCAGCGGCCAGGCACATGAAACAGGACAGGAGCTGCTCAGTGTCAAAGATATGACCCTTCCCAGGTATGGCGGCGGTTTTACCCTGGACAAGGTTTCATTTCAAGTGCGTAAGGGCGAGGTGCTTGGAATCTATGGGCTCATGGGGGCCGGTCGAACCGAGCTGCTGGAAAGTCTGATGGGCGGCATGGATAATGCCGCTGGCGAAATATGGCTGGAAGGCCGGCGTATTGACAAAATGGATATGAAGGATCGTCTTGAGGCCGGCCTTGTTCTGATTCCCGAGGAGAGACAGCGTGAGGGAC
>DAOVYP010000013.1 GCA_030635565.1 Spirochaeta sp.
TCGCAGCCCACCATGACGATGAAGAAATCACTTCTCCGGAAGGTGTTATTGTTCAATTGGCCGACGCTATTTCCGCCGCACGTCCCGGTGCACGCCGGGAGACCCTGGACAATTACATCAAGCGTCTTGAGAATCTTGAGAAGATCGCCATGGGTTTCGACGGAGTAGACAAGGTTTTTGCCATTCAGGCCGGACGGGAATTGCGAATTATGGTGAACCATGAACGTGTGAGCGATAATCAGTCCAGGCAGCTGGCAAAGGACATTGCCAGGGATATTGAGGATCAGCTGAAATTCCCCGGACGAATCAGGGTTACGATTATCAGGGAAACACGGGTCGTCGAGTACGCACGGTAAGCGACAATATTATTGAATTAAGTGTCTGTTGCGTTCATGACGGGAGAGTCATGCCATGAAAACCCTACGAATACTCTTTCTCGGAGACCTTGTCGGTCAGCCGGGGCTTCGAGCACTGTACGTCGGTCTCTCACCGCTGGTGAAGGAGACCGGCGCACAGCTGGTTGTTGTCAACGGTGAGAATCTGGCTGAAGGTTTTGGCCTGACTCCTGATGACAAAGATAAACTTTTCGAAATTGGGGTGTCGGTAATTACAAGCGGAAACCATATCTGGCAGCGTGATGATATTTTTCCGGTACTCGATACCGAGAAGAGGCTGCTCAGACCGGATAATTACCCTCCTGGTGCCCCGGGTCATGGAAGCGTTATCGTGGAAGCTTCCGGTACACCTGTGGGTATCTTGAATCTTCAGGGGCGCGAAAGAATGGGAGCTTCGGTGGATTGCCCATTCCGGGCTGCAAAAAAAGCTGTTTCAAAGCTGCGGGAAAAGACGAAGTGCATTATCGTCGATTTTCACGCCGAAGATGTCCGGGAAAAAGAGGCAATGTTCCACCATCTTGACGGCAGGGTTTCCGCCGTTTTTGGTACACACACCCATGTACCGACGACGGATGAGAGAATTCTTCCCGGGGGTACTGCTGTGGTTACCGACCTGGGTATGTGCGGTCCCGAGGGCAGTGTCATCGGAACACGGCCTGAGTTGTCAATTCGGCGATCGCTGACTCAGTTACCCCTCAGGATGGAAGTGCATGATGCTCCGGCCTCTCTGCAGGGAGTGCTCCTGGTAATCGACCCGAAAACCGGCAAGGCCGTATCGATCGAAAGGATTCGGCGTATCCCGGAGGCCGTCTGATCGATGGCCGTCAAACGCCGATCAGACAGAACCCTGCTCAACCGTCTCCTGGCGGAAAGATACCCCGATATTGATCCTCAAAAACTGTATTCTGCTGTTCTCTGTGGAGAAATCATTGTGAATGGTGAAAAGCTGCGGGACCCGGGAGCTCTTGTTCCGAAGGCGGCAGATGTCGTTTGGAAGACTGATAAGTATGTCGGGCGCGGCGGATTGAAACTGGAGGGGGCTCTGGACGAACTGGCACTGGATCCGAAAGGTATGGTCTGCCTGGATGCCGGTTCCTCGACCGGCGGTTTCACTGATTGTCTTCTGTCCCGTGGAGCTTCCTGCATTCATGCAGTCGATGTCGGCTATAACCAGCTTGCATGGAGAATAAGATCGGATGACAGGGTTGCGGTGCATGAGCGGACGAATCTGATGGATCTTTCACGGGCTGACCTGAACCCTCATCCGGAATTCGCCGTTGCCGATTTGTCCTTCCGTTCACTCAGAGGGGCAGCTTCGAAACTCCTCACACTCACTGACGGGGGTATCGTACTGGCACTTGTGAAGCCCCAATTCGAACAGCCGGCGGAGGAGGACTTCGACGGTATCGTCAGGACTCATGAGGCCAGGGCCGCAGTATTGAAATCCCTGATATCCGATCTGCTCATCGAAGGTGTGCATGTTCATGATGCCGTCGTTTCTGGGGTGAGGGGCCGGAAGGGTAACGCCGAGATATTCCTGCTGCTGTCTGGAAAAGTCGCAGATGATCCGCTTTACGTGGAGAGGCGCATAGATATGGCGCTGGATATGGCGGGACGACGTTAGGAGTTTGTCGGGCTCAGGCATTTCCGTGTCGCTCATTTGTCGAATATATTCCGGTCGGTTTATACAGTGTTCCCAACCTTGTCACACTTCACGTGAAACCCCGTTAATTTCGACCTCCGACCGATTTCAGATTTATCCAGCGACCCTTTAAGATGTCAACGGCTTTTGTGACAGGTTGGGGACACTCATGCCGGTTTAAAAATCATCCCGGCCCAACGGAGCTCCCACCCAGAAGCCCTCACCACCGAGATAATCGATTCGCTGGCCCTCTACGAGGAATTGAACTTTATCCACGGTGGAGAATTCAGTGGCGGTAAATACGATTTGTTCCACCTGCGCACTGTATCCTTCGATACCCAATGCGTTGAAGCGAAACTGTTCGTTGAAATCAAGGAAGGCGACGCCCCCTTCAATTCGTGCGCCGATCAGTTCAGATCCTTCGGGAATGAGAGAGAGTACATCATTTGACAGCTCGCCCGGGCGTGGACCGTCAATGAGGGATCTGATGGAAGTGGTAAGGGGTGATCCGCTTGCAGGTACGGGACGAAGAACACCTTTTATGCTGATTTTACCTTCATCGCTGACACGTACAAAAAAAAGTCGCGCCGTTGTTTCGCCGGCAGCTCCACTTTCTGCAGATTCAGTCGATCCGGTCTCCGCAATCGATTCTTCCGGCTGTTCGGGAACTCCAAGTTCCACAACAGGATCTGCGGCGGTGGTCTGAATACTGTCGTTTACCACCCTCTCGATAACCGGACCGGCGCCGTCGTCCGTCATACCGGCTGTTCTCACCGGAAACAGTGCTCCGACTGTTCGCCGGTCCAGAAACAGTATCACCAGAACAAGGAGAACACCGGCAATGATACTTAAGATGATCGTTGTCCGGTCTATCCTGGATTTTTTTTTGGGGTTACGGCGGGGATCTCTGCGGGAGGAGCTCATGGATCATTATAGGCTCCTTTAGTGAAATCGGACCAGTGAATATCTGTTTTTCTCATTTGACAGATGTCGTGATATGTCCGTAATATTTACACGAATGAGGGAATTTAAAGGCATACCAGCATCTCCGGGCATCGCTATTCATCACGCTTTTGCCCATTATGCCGATTCTGTCCCCGTTCCACGGTACTCCGTTCCCGAATCTGAAGTAGAAAATGAATGGCACAGGTATCAGAGTGCCGTGGAACGTGCCGCTTCGGAGATAAGAGGCATAAAGGAAACCCTGGGCCCGTCACATTCGGATCAGCATCTGCTTCTGGACGCCCAGCTGCTCATGCTCCACGATCCGGAAATGAATGAGCAGATAAAAAAGACTCTTCCCGAGACCCTGCTGAATGTTGAATGGATACTCTCTGAATATATCGAGAGAATGGTGAATATCCTGGAGGCTTCAGGAGATGAATATCTGGCGGAACGTTCGCTGGATATCCTGGACGTCTCAAGGCGAATCACAAATCAGCTGCTTTATCGGGAACGACTTTCCCTGGCCCTGATCGATAAGGAAGTTGTACTCGTTTCCCCGAATCTCATGCCTTCGGAGACCATAATGCTGGATCCTGAGAAGGTGAGAGGTATTGCCCTTGATGCCGGGGGTCGAACATCGCATACGGCAATCCTGGCCCGATCATTAGGAATCCCTGCAGTTCTGGGTCTGAGGAATATCTGTCGCGGTATCAAACCTGATGAACTGATTATCATCGACGGTAACCGGGGAATCGTCACTGTCGACCCGGATGAGGAAACCCTCCTCAGATATCGGAGAAAACTCAAGGAACTGGAGAAGCGGGAGACCCAGCTCAGCGGGCTGAGAAATCTGCCGGCGGAGACTACCGACGGCAGGCGAATATCCCTAATGGCCAATATCGAAATTCCCGAAGAGATTGAGTCGGTCATCACATCCAACGCTCAAGGTGTCGGGTTGTTCCGCAGTGAATTTCTATTTATGAATCCCCGGGAACTGCCAGATGAAGATCGTCAGTACCGGGCTTATGTCCAGGTTCTGGAGGCCATGGGCGATAAACCGGTGACGATCAGAACCCTGGATGTCGGAGGTGACAAACTTTTACCGTCTATGGATTGGTCCGACGAGAAAAATCCGCTCCTGGGCTGGCGAGCCATCCGGTTCTGTCTGGAAGAAGAAGAAATATTCCGTACACAGCTCAGGGCAATGCTCCGGGCTTCCGCACACGGGAACCTGCGCATCATGTTCCCGTTGATATCAAATGCCGGGGAATTGGACGCCGCATTGGGTATACTTGAGGAAGAACGCCGGGATCTGGCGGCCTGCGGGACTCCGATGGCGGAGAATCTCCCGATTGGTATCATGATTGAAGTGCCGTCGGCTGTCCTGATATCCGATATTCTGGCCTTGAAAGCGGATTTCTTTTCCATAGGAACCAACGATCTCATTCAATACACCATGGCGGTGGATCGGGGAAATGAGAAAATCGCACCGTTATATCAGCCGTATCATCCCGCCTTGTGGCGTCTGATAAAGATGACCGTTGATAACGGTAAAGACGCCGGAATCGCCGTGGGACTCTGCGGTGAGGTGGCAAGCGATCCGGCATCCGCTGTGCTGCTCATGGCCCTCGGGCTGGATGAGTTGTCCATGGGTGCTTTCAGTATCCCCCCGGTCAAGCGTATAATCCGATCGGTCAGTGCGGGTGAGGCTTCCGCCGTTCTGGAAAAGGTAATGACTATGGCCACCAGTGAAGAGGTAGAATCATACCTGCATGGATGGTTGGGGGAAAAGTTTGACGATCAAGAATAAACGGCGTCCCAGGGTTGTTATAGCCGGACGTCCCAATGTAGGAAAATCCACCCTCTTCAACCGGCTTTACGGTCGACGGCGGGCGATTACCGATCCCACTCCGGGTGTCACCCGGGACGCTATAGAAGAACAATGCTCCCTGGCCGGGATTCCCATCATTCTGGTGGATACCGGCGGAGTCAAGGTGGAGTACGAAGATGTATTCGACGAAATCGTCGTCGACCGATCTCTTTCCGCACTGGATGGAGCTGATCTTATCCTCTTTCTGGTGGAAATAGGTGAAATGACTGCCGAGGATCATTTACTGGTTGATGAGCTCCGGGGCAGATCGGATCGGGTCATCCTGGTTGTCAATAAAGCCGATATCCCTGAAAAGGATTATCAGGCTTCCGATTTTTACTCGACGGGCCTTGGAGAGCCCATCCCCGTTTCCGCCGCTCATGGTCGGAACATGGACCGTCTGGCCGAAATCGTCAGAGAAAAGCTGGAAGCTGCGATTGAAAGAATTTCCGATGAAGAAGATGAAACCGGCCTGAGGGAAAAGAGCGATTCCGATCTGGTTCTGGCACTGGTAGGTAAACCGAATGTCGGAAAATCAACCCTGGCCAACAGGTTATCGGGAGGGGAGAATTCACTGGTTTCCGATATTGCCGGTACAACTCGTGATACTGTTGCCGCCAGTGCTGAGTACAAGGGCCGCCGCTTGAGGATTGTCGATACTGCGGGAATGCGGCGCAAGGCCAGGGTTGCGGAGAATGTTGAATATTATTCGGTGAACCGTGCCATCAGAGCCATGTTTGAAGCGGATGTCACCGTACTGCTCATTGATGCGGATGAAGGATTGTCCGAGCAGGATAAGAAGATTACCGCACAGGCGGTAAAAAAAGGCCGAACAGTCGTGATGGCCCTCAACAAGTGGGATGAAAAAGTTCCTGATCGGGCGAAACTGAAGAAAGCGACAGACCGGATTCGCTTTCAGTTCCCCGTGCTGGACTGGGCACCGCTCAACCCCGTATCCGCGCTGAAAGGTTATGGCGTCCCCGAACTGCTGGACACCATCCTCAAGGCCGACCATCAGCAGAACCGCCGTGTGGATACCTCCGAGCTGAACAAGGCCGTATCCGAATGGGTGGATCTGACACCGCCTCCAACCAGGAAAGGGCGCTCTTACAAGGTCCGTTACGTCACCCAGGTTTCAGTGAAACCTGTTCGTTTCATCGCCTTCGTCAATCGAAAGACCGGATTTCCGGATTCCTACAGGCGATTTCTCATCAATCAGATACGGCGTGAATTCGGTTTCAACCTGGTTCCCGTGGAAATGGAATTGAGAGAGGGTAAAAAATGACCTCCTCGCGGCCTCGCATGAAATTGATTCCCAAGCGAAATGAGAGGAGTGAACTTGTTCATTTCCGAATGAGCGCAGGGAAAGCATGGTTTCATACCCCGCGGCTCTGCCGCGGAACAGGGAGTCGCTTGAGCGACTCCGGGTCCAGGGCTCTGCCCAGGGGTATGATACCATTCATTCTCCTGGCGTTGATATTCATTCCGGCTCTCAGCGCCGGAGCCGACGAGGCGGATCTGGTCCGTTTCCGGAACCTGCTCGAACGTTCGTCTTTCCCGGAGAACGATGAGACACGCCGCTTGCTGTCCGATACCGTTACGGCGCCGGCCTATCCGGCGGTGGAAACACTCTTCAAGATCAACAGGCAGCTTTCCGACGGCCGTCTGGTTCAGTTCGAAGTGAGAAAAGCCGTCCGGGACTGGTATCTGATTTTCCGGAACCAGCGGGGAAACGAACCCCGGGAAACCTATCCCCTCTGGGGCAGGGGTACCTGGATTATAAAAAAAGATCTGCTCACCGGTTCCTACATACAGGCCAAGATTTTCCTCCAGGATGATGAGAACAGTTTCGTCAGGATTTTTCCCATGAAAGACAATCGCAGCAGATTGGATGTTCATCTCTACGGCAGACAGCTCGATGACGACGTCATCATTCCGGTATCCTTTGAAGAATTAATGCTGACGCCTTTCGCCCGAATCGCGGCTCTCACCGAACACTCCGTCGATTGGGATATGATTTTCCCGGATCCCGATTCCTACGGTTACCGGAATGTGGAACAACTTGTGAATGCCCTCGCATACTATGAGGAGTCCATCGAGGAGGTCGGGGATGCTGCGGTAAACGGTGCCGGACTGAATGTTTTCATCGAGTCCGGAGACCTTGTTCTCATTGGCGAGGCGACAAGTGGTGGCGGAACCCTTGAGAAAGGTCAGACCGGCCTGAACTGTTCCGGTTATGTGAAATGGGTGGCAGATGGATTGTATTCGGCCTGGTCTGGAACTCCCGGATCAAGACATCTGGATATCGATGTACTGCGCCAGACCACTTCCCGGAGCAACCGCAATCCATGGAACGAGTCCCGATCAGCTTCCGGAGACGATGCCCGGGAGGACATGGAAGCACTTCTGCGGGACCCTCAATTCGGTCTGGATTGGAACCGGAATCTGGCATGGATCGTTGAGGAAACCCGATTGGGTAGAAATCTGTCCGCCGATGAGAAAGACGCTCTTGATACCGGGAAGCTGATCGGTATTCCCTATCGGAGGGATCTGGGTTACAACCTGGATGATCTGGCTTCGGCCCTCTATCAGCTGGCCGCCGCAAGTCCGGGTGCTGTATATCTGGCAGCGGTGAATTCCCGGTTTTTACCCGAACCCACCGAATCTGATCCCGATCCGATTCCCCTGCATCAGTATTGGCATGTGTCGATACTGGCTCCCTGGTTCGACAGTGGGAAAAATGGCACAGAGAGAGGCCGATTCCGGGTTGCGGTTCTGGATGTGGGTGATGTGTCCGAATCCCTGCTCCGGGATCCCCGATTGATCGGTGAACCCCGTTTCCCGGCCAATATTATGAGTAACGCCACACGATATGCCCGGCTTGGACGTGATAATTCGGGGAATGCACTCATTCCCGAGGTGATGGTCCACCTGATCAGAATGGACGTTCCATCGGATTTCCAGCCGTCTCCTCTCCCCGAAGCCCGTTAGGGTCATGACGCTCAATATCTCACGCGTTATACTTATTCCCAAACGAACCGAGAGGAGTGAACTTGTTCATTCCCGAGGGAGTGCAGGGAAAGCAAGGTTTCATACCCCGCGGCTTGCCGCGGAAGGGAGTCGCCAGCGGCGACTCCGGGTCCGGGGCTCTGCCCTGGGGTATGAAACCTTTCATTCCGTAAACGGCTCATTCCGCCGGAAGAGCCATGCAGGTTCCGTCCTGCTCTGGAGTCAATATGCTGGATCTTATCGTCAAGGGTGGTGTTGTCCTCTGGACCATCATGCTTCTCTCCGTTATTGCCGTCGTTATCATCATCGAGCGCTACATGTACTTCCGGAAAATCCGGACCGATGAGGATAAGCTCTTTCTCAGGGTGAAATCCGCCATAGCCAAGGGACATTTCGATGAAGCCCTGGCAATCTGCGATGCCAGCCCGTCACCCTTCAGCACCCTGCTGAAAACAGGCATCGAGCACAGGGCGCGCAGCCCCTATGAACGAAAGGAAGTGCTCAAGGACACAGCCGCCCAGGAGGTGCCCCGTCTGGAGAAGAATATCGGTGCCCTTGGAACCATCGCCCATATCGCCCCGCTTCTCGGACTGCTGGGTACCGTTACCGGTAATATCAAAGCCTTCGGTGTTCTGGGACGTTTCGGATCGGTGGGAGACCCGTCCATCCTGGCCAAAGGAATCTCGGAAGCCCTCATTACAACAGCCGCCGGACTCATCGTCGCCATACCGGCCACCATCCTCTACAATGCTCTGACAGGCCGGGTGAATACCCTCATCGTCCGCATGGAAAACCAGGTGAATGAAATGACCCTGATGCTGGAGGAAGGGGAGGGTGAAAAGTGATTCTCAGGCAGCGCCTGAAACCCAGGGTGAACCTCGATCTCACTCCCCTGATCGACGTGGTGTTCCAGCTGGTTATCTTCTTCATGATTTCCAGCGTTTTCAACACGGCGCCCGGGATTGAGCTGGTTCTGCCGGACTCCTCAACCAGCGAGGCTGTTGAGGTGACAGAGATTCGCATCACTGTGGCAGGACCCGAAGAAATCTATCTCAACCGCGATCTGGTAGCTCTCTCGTCTCTGGGTGAAACCCTGAGGGACTGGAAAGACCAGGGACGCCTGTCGGATGATACCGCCATTCTGGTGGAGGGCGAGCGTCTGGTACCCTATGAAACCATCATCACCGTTCTGGATGAGGTGAGAAAAGGCGGCGTCAACGCCGTGAATCTCATCACGGCGCCCATCATGGAGGAACCATGATAGAACCGGCGAAGGATGCCGCCGTTCTCCAGCCGGTTCGATTAGGGGCTGCCGGAGAAGCTCTCAGGCGTCGTATTGACAGACGGCATCTGCTGCTGGCCATTGCCGTTGCCCTGCTGTTTCATCTTCTCATTGTCTTCGGTTTCTGGTTCATGGATCGACTGCGGATTCGGGATATCGGAGACTGGTCCGGTCCGGTTCTGGTTAAAATCGGTATCCCTGATGCACCGGAGTCATCGGCTCCGGATCCCGGCCCGCTGCCGGAGCAGATAGATACCCCGGAGCAGCCGGATACACCAGTTCCATCGGATACAGTCGAAGAGACGGTTCCTGAGGAAAGTACACCGGTTCAGTCCGAAAGCTCAGCTGATTCCACAAGATCCGTCGAGGAGTCGGCGACATCGGAAACATCGACATCGGAAGCCAGACCGGCGCCGGAGCCTGTGCTAGCTCGGGTGGAGGGTGCCGAAGACGGTACAAATTATTTTATTGATTTCATGGGCTCAGATGGTGAGATAGGCAAAGCCGGTGGATATGAATGGATCACAAGTTATATGCCACTCCCTTTTAGTATTAATGAAGTATTGATGAATAATGCGAAATCTTATTTGGGTAACAGTCCAAGTTTTATACGAGCTGAATTTGAGCGATTTTGGGAACTATCTCATGGAGAATATATCAGAAATCGTAAAGATGTACCTTATGACTTACGTCCTTATTATTGGAGCCTTTTAGAGAACTCTCTCGGTTTTCATACTGAAGAGGCGGATTGGAAGAAATCTTCAAAACGTCCTGTGGTTGTTCAGTTTGTAGTTATTCCATCAACAGGACCGGAAGGATCGTATCCTTCAGAAATAGAAATTTTATCACATACTAATGATCCGAGTGTTGATGCTGCTGTCATACATGGAATAAGTCGTAGGGTGTTTTATAATAAATCTGATCGGCCGATTACTGGACGTATGACATATAATTTCGAGAATTGATTACTGGACTTAGAATTCCCTTTGACGCTTCAACTTGCCTCACATAAGCCCCTCGGGTAATGTAAGGCATGGCACTGAAAGCCGTAGGCTTCGACATAGACGGCACTCTCTATCCCGATCATCGGGCCCGATGGCGTTCTCTGCCGTTTTTCTTCGCTCATATGCGCTCAGTTACCGCGTTTTCACGCACACGGAAGCTTATGAGAATCAATTCCGGTGATTCGCTGATTGCAGAAAATGCCGATAAAGCAGAAGTCATCTATTTTGCCGGGGAACGGAACTGCAGCCTGGAGAGGGCCAGGGACATCCGGGACCGTATCATATACAAGGGCTGGGAGAAATATTTCCGTGGCTTGAAGATTTATCCGGATGTGCGGGAGTCACTGCTCAGACTCAAGGATGCCGGTCTGAAGCTGGCGGCGCTCTCGGATTTCCCTGTCGGGAGAAAACTTGATTTTTTCGGGCTGGATGGAATATTCGATGTCGTTCTGGGTTTTCCCGAATCCGGACGTCTGAAACCCCGACACGAACCTTTCATATATATGGCTGAGAAACTGAAGACCGATCCGGAAGATATTATCTACGTCGGTAACAAACTTGAGTACGATGTACGGGGGGCCGAAAACGCGGGGATGCGCGGTGCTCTCATCGGTGCTGCGGGGCGCGGAGCTCCCCCGGACGTGACGAAATATTCCGATTATCGGCACCTGGCTGAAAGCATTCTCTCCGAGGTGGCAAAATGACATTCAACTTCGACGGCGGTGACATCCTGGTCATTCTTCTGGTGGTAATCGCATTTTTTCTGTTCCGCCGGTTCGACCGGACGGGACGTTCACTGGAAAAGGTCCGCAAATACGCGGACAAGTCCAAAACCGATCTTGACGCCATCATTCGGGAGCGGGAACTGGGCTTGAAAGATCTCGTTGTCGACCTGGAAGTTCAGGAGAAAACCAACCGGGAAATCCTTGCACGGGCCGAAGCGGCACGGGTGGAAATCGTGTCCCGTGCCGAGGAACTCGAAGGCCGTGTCGAGCGGATTGAAGCCAATGAACGGGCCCTGGAAGACCTCAACGACCTGGCCATCCGTGTGGATGAAAATCTTTCACGCCTCAAGGAAGAATCATCCTATGTGGATGATGTCGGAACACGTCTGACCGACGTCAGGGAAAAGTTCTCCGGATTAGCCGAAAAGGATGCTGCCAGATTCGCCGAATTCCGGGACGAAATCATGGGTAATTTCGGTAATGAACTGAATCAGATTAAGTCAGGCCTGGATGAATCGGGCCGTCAGCTGGCACTGTTCCAGGAAACCCTGGAAAGTCTTAATGCCCGACGTGATGATGAAGTTACTGGAAAATTAGCTGCTTTCAGGGACGATCTCGAACTGACTGAAGAGGATTTTCGCGAACGGCTGCGCAAGGTGGCTGAAGAAGGAGCCCGGCTGGAAGATGATGCATTCACGGCTCTGAACGAAAAAATCGACTCCCGGTCCGAACGGTTGGAGGATAACTGGGTCGGCGGGATGAATGAACTGAAACAGCAGGTTTCGTCGACGGCAGCTGAAATTCAGGATTCTCTGACGGATGCCAGGACGGCTCTTGATACCTGGGAAACGGAAAGCGCCGAGCGGCTGGAGACTGTCGGCAGCGGCTTCCTCGATATTGAGAAGCGACTCAGCGACACATCCGTCAACCTGGATAATAAACTTGAAGAACTCCGCAGCCGGGTGGAAAAAATTGTTGAGGGCAAGGAAACGGATCTTCTGGAAACCGTCGAAATACGGCAGACAGAGTATCGAAAAACAGTGGAAGAACGTTTCGGTCGTATCGAAGGTTTTATCAAGGACATGGACACTGTTGCTGAAAGCCTCCGGGCTTCACAAAAACAGGTTATTCAGGATGTGGAAGAAACATTCACTGCATTTGATGTCGAAATGACCGAACGACGGGAACTTGAAAAGGCCCGGATTGAAGAAGAATCCGTAATTCTCAACCGGGATATGACAGATCTGGAACGAGGTCTGGACGAGCTTAAATCCCGGGCTTACGACAATGTTTCGGAAAAACTCCAGGTGTTTGAGGATGAGTTCTTCGCCGACCTCAAGAACCGTGATGAGCAGATGCGGGCCGCCATGGAAGAGTGGCGGAAAAACGCCGAATTGGAACTGAGTGAGCTCGGATTGAAGGCCACTCGGGACAGAGAGGAGACAGAGCGTCGTTATTCTACGGAAATCAAGCAGAAATTCACCGATCTTCAGACCAGGGTTTTCGGACAGTTTGAAACTTTCCAGGATCAGGTGGACGGTTTCCGTGAATCCCTCAACGGCCGTATCCGTGGAGCCGAGGATGAGCTTTCAACTTTCAGGGAGGAGGTGGTCAGCAGAATTTCCACTGAAAAAGAAAGATCTTTCGCGGAATTCGAGAAGGCATATGAAGGCTTCAGCAGGGAAGCCGGTGATAAATTCGCCAAAGCCAACAAAGCATTCGGACAGAAACTCTCCGATTTTTCAAGTGACATCGAAACCCGTCACATGGAATTTTCGGAAGAATATCAATCGGTCAGGGACGAAACCTCGGAATGGAAAGAGCGTATCGCTACCAGGATTCAGGAAGCCCAGAGGGGAACCGGAGAGAGCATCGATTCCATGAAGTCGGAATTCGCCGCCATGATACTGGAGTTGCAGGACGAATATTCCGGTCGGACCGAACAGCTGGTCCTCGAATCAGGAGAAGAGCGAGCCGCCCTGAGAAGGGAAATCGCAATGATAGAAGAATCGATCACCCGGGTATCATCGGAACTCACTGAGAAAACCAGGGACAGTCTGGACACCCTCAAAGATCAGAGTGAAAGCTTCCTGCTTGAATTCCGCAAGAATTCCAGAGAAGCCCGGGATGATATGGAACGGAAAATCAAGGAATTACGCCTGTCCGTTCAGGAGTCAAGGGATAAAGCCGAGAGTAACCGGAAGGAAATGAGTGCCCATACCGATACCGAGTATGCACGTCTGATGCGCAATCTGGATGAAATCGACAGACGCCAGAGGGAATTCATAGCAGACACCCGGGTATTCGAGCGGGCCGATGAAATGAAAGAACTTCTGGAGGCGGATATCTCGGAACTGGGGCGGCAGCTTGAATCCGTCGGATCGGGACGTGATGAAATCCGCATTATCAACGATCAGTATGAAAAGGCCATCAGCCTGTACGATGATGTGAATGATAAACTGGTCCGATTCCTTTCTGAACAGCAGAAAGTGGAGATCCTGGAGGGAAAAATCACCCGTATCGGCAGTCTATCTGAGTCAGTGGATCTTAAACTCGACCGGGTCAATGAAGCGAACGATACCCTGCAGGATCTGCAAGTTCGCCTGAAACAGCTTGAAGACCTTCATGAAGATCTTGGCGGCCGTTACGACAGACTTTCCGAAAAATCCAATGTTCTTGACGCCGCCACCGACGGGGTGGACAAGAATTTCGATCGCATGACCCGCATCGAAGAAATCGTCAAGGATGTGGCTGAGCGTATCCTGCCCCTGCGTGATAACCTGAGTGCAGCCGAGGAAAGACAGGCCCGGTTTGAAGAAGAACGTGAGAAAATCGATCTTGTTGTCGGCAAGGTGGCCTCCATCGATTCCACCATCGCCGAGCTGGACAAGAGGCTGGAAGATCTTGGAAAGGCCAGGGAATGGCTGGCAAGAACCGAAACTCGTCTGGAAGAGATCAACAGGGAAACACAGCAGAGGATCAGGCTTCTCGGAACCCTGTCGAAGAGGGAGGCCGGCGGTAAGAAATCCGGCGGTTCACCTGATATGAGTACGCGGGAAATGGTCGTCAAACTGGCAAGGGAAGGCTGGAACAGTGAAGAAATCGCCACAAATCTCAAATTAAGCCGTGGCGAGGTGGAGCTCATCCTGGAACTCCAGCCAAAAAGCTAGAATACGTCGTTTATGGCTGTAAACCGGTACAGAGCCGATTACTATCTTTTCCGTCATTTTCTGATGGGGATGGGATCGTTCCGGGATCGGAAAGTGGCATCCCATGAAGCCATGAAACTTGTTTTCGGTATTAATCAGCCCTTCAGGATACGCCTTCAGAAGCGTTGGTACACAGCCCGGGCCGTTCTTATAGACGGTGGATGCCCCCATTTTATCAACGGTAAAGACGACTGGCAGATTATGCTGTGGATCGATCCGGAAACCTCACTTTGGAATATGTTGCGGGACAATTCTCTCAAGAGGCGTCCATGGGCGTTACATGAGCTTAATCTGCCCCCTGCAATGGATGAAGTGGTTCAGACTGTGGGGGATAAGCCGGATCCTCAGGGTGCCTTGAGGCTTGCGGAGATGCTGATCCGTGTATACAGCGGTGCCGAAGCCTTCCCTTCCACCTGGGACGATGAGGTGAAGAAAATCGTTGGAATTATCGACGAGGATCCGGGGTCGGTTGACGCCAGGTCCCTGGCCGATAGCCTTGGCCGCAGGTTTGAGGATCTGGACATGGACTTTCACAGGGTAGTCGGCAGCGGTCTGGAGGATTATCTGCATCGGCGCAAATGGATCCGATACATCAGATATCGTCAGGTCGGAACGAGTCGCAATGAAGCCTTGCGAATGTCGGGATTACCGGGTTGGGAAGGCATGAAAGATCGTTTTGAGAGCCGATACGGAATCGATCTGAATATGCTTGAAAACAGCCTTCCGTTCGTTCGTGTATATGAAGGCCCTGAAGATCAGCCTGTTCTGTATCTATAGAGATTCTTTCAAAATTGCCATTTTGATAGAATCTCTATATGGGGTCGAATACTTATTTTATTACTATATAATAAAATAAGTATTCTAAAGATCTGGGTAATTCCAAAAATGCTCGATTTTTGAAATTACCTCATATAGATATAAAAAAACCGGGCCTTGTGCCCGGTTATCCGACTTTATCGGGGATGGCTGGTTCAGGAATCCAGAGCCCCTTCCGGCATATCTTCGTTCTCCATCGTGTCCTCCAGGCGTTCAAGGGCCTTGAGACTGCGGGACATCAGTTCGCCGGTCTGGGCGGTCATCTCCATCAGGGATGCCAGGAGTTCTTCCTGTTTCACCAGCTCCCGGTTCTGCTCTTCCAGACTCTCAATTCTCTCAGCTTGTTCTTTCAGGGCCTCGAGAATGGGGTTGAACCCAGTTTCTTCGCTGTTATCCTCGAAAACAAGGAGAGTACTGACCTGTCCGTTCATATAAACCTTACGAATCATTACTGGCATTCTAGTGCGTTCATCGGTCTGCTACAATCGATTTTCTTTTTGGAACCGATGTTTTTCTCCGATTATCCCGTTTCACCCGGTTATTGAAGCGGGTTTTTCTTGACCCTATTTCTGGCCCTTGAGTATTTTATGTCGCAGAGAAATTGAGTTTTACGAGGTAACATGAGCAGCGAAGATGCGGAAAATGACATTGTAGCCGATGAGGTGATGGAGGAAGAGACCCCTGAGGCCGACACAGTGGCCGAAGAATCTCCCGAACCCGAAGAAACCGTCGATGAGAATGTGACGCTGCAGGCTGAGAATGCCGATTTGAAGGAGAAAATCCTGAGGATGGCGGCGGAAAATCAGAACACGCGCAAGAGGCTGGTGAAACAGCAGCAGGATGCCTATCAATACCGTCATCAGGATATTCTCCGGGATCTGGCCGATGTTATCGACAATTTCGAACGGGCCATTGAATCATCTGTTGACTCCCGGGATTTCGACACCTTCCATGAAGGTATTCTGATGATAGAGAAACAGTTCTCGGGAATGCTGACCGAACGTTACGGATTGGAGCGAATCGGCACTGATGGCGAACCATTCAACCCCGCCACCCATGAAGCGATGATGTTGGAAGAATCCTCCGAAGTGGAGGAAGAAACGATAAAGCAGGTGCTCCAGGCCGGTTACCGCCTGCATGACCGAGTTCTCAGGCCCGCCAAGGTTGTGGTTTTCAAACCCGCCGCGGCTGCCGGGACGGAAGACGCTGAAAACGGCAATGCCCGGAGTGACAATGATGAATAAGAAAAGGAACAAGGAGACATACAATGGGTAAGATCATAGGAATTGACCTGGGAACCACTAATTCCTGCGTGGCAGTCATGGAAGGGAGCGAATCCATTGTCATTCAGAACGAGGAAGGCGCCCGGACCACTCCCTCAGTGGTGGCTTTCACGGATAAGGATGACAGGCTGGTGGGACAGACAGCCAAGAACCAGATGGTCACCAACCCAGAAAATACCATCTACTCCATCAAGCGATTCATGGGTCGCCGTTACGGCGAGGTTAATGAAGAAATGACCATGGTACCCTACGAAGTTGTGAAAGGTGCGGGAGACATCGTTCAGGTGAAGATCAAGGGTAAGCAGTATTCTCCGCCGGAGATTTCTGCCGCCATTCTCCAGAAAATGAAAAAAACAGCCGAAGACTATCTCGGCGAAACCGTAACCGAGGCTATCGTCACGGTTCCGGCGTATTTCAACGATGCCCAGAGACAGGCCACCAAGGATGCAGGCAAAATCGCCGGTCTTGAGGTGAAACGCATCATCAATGAACCAACCGCCGCAGCCCTGGCCTACGGTATCGGCAAGGTTGACAAGGAAGAGAAAATCGCAGTCTACGACCTGGGCGGCGGTACCTTCGATATCTCCATCCTCGACCTGGGCGATGGTGTTTTCGAAGTCCGTTCCACCAATGGTGATACCCATCTCGGTGGTGATAACTTCGATCAGAAAATCATCGACTGGCTCGTGGAGGAATTCAAAA
>DAOVYP010000085.1 GCA_030635565.1 Spirochaeta sp.
AGTACTTCCTGAACGGCACACCGGTCCGGCTGAAGGAAATCCGTGAGTTGTTCTTCGATACCGGTATCGGGAAATCGGCTTACTCCGTGATGGAACAGGGCAGGATCGATCAGGTACTGTCCAACAAACCCGAAGAACGCCGTCACATCTTCGAAGAAGCCGCCGGTATCACGAAGTTCAGGATGCGCGGTGAAGAGGCCGAACGCAAACTGGTTAAAACTGAAGATAACATGGGTCAGGTGGAGAACATCCTCCATGAGGTTCGTCGCAGTTATGAAGCCCTGAAGAAACAGACCGACAAGACACTCGAATACCGCCGTTTCCGGGAATCAATATTCGAGCTGGACCGGGATTTGAAACTGCTTCAGTGGAGGGATCTGGAGAAATCCAGGGAGAAAAAGACCGAAAGACTCAAATCCCGGGAAGATAAACACCTCTCGATAGTCGGAAAGATCGACAGGATGAAGGCCACTTTGGCCAGCGAACTCGACACGGTGAACGAAATGGAGTCCCGGCTGATCGAAAGCCAGAAGCAGCTCTACGGAATGGACCTGGAGAAAGAGAACCAGGAAGAACAGGTCCGGGGTATCCGGGAGAGACGCAACGAGACTGAGGAAACCGTCGAAGTTGCCAGAACCCGGGAAAAGAACGCCGTTGAATCCCTGGACGCTCTTAACGAACTCAAAAAGAACCGGAAAGCCGACCTCGCCTCTTTCAGGGAACGTCTGAAAGAGATTGAAGGCAATATCGCGACTTTGCAGAAGTCCATTTCCGCCGCTGAAGAACGTGCCAGGGGAAACGGTGATGAGACGAAACAGGTTATTGACGATCTTGCCGTGGAAGAACGGCGCCGGGAAAATCTTCAGGACGATCTGCGTACCCTTACCGATGATATCGTCAACGAACTCGATCGTGGACTCAAGGATTCCGGTTACGACCGTAATTCCCGCAAGACCCTGGAAGACTCCATCGTCGAACTGCTGGGTGAAATACGGATTCGAACCGAAGGCCGGGCAAAACTGCTTTCGGATCAGAAAAACTTATCCGACGGTAATAAGGCCCTTGAACTGCTTGAAAGCGCTTCCAACGATTTTTCAGACCTGAGAGACTCACTGGAGGAATTATCCCGTCTGTTTTCCGAGTACAGGGATTCCGGTGCCGATTTCCTCGAGGAATTTCTGGCCCCTGAGGGAATTATCACCAGAAAAAGGGAGTTGGATGATAAAATCATCGGCTCCGCCGATCGTACGAAGGAATTCAAGGCCCGACTCAGCACCCTGGCCGAAGAGAAAACCTCCCTGGCGGCCAGGATCGAAGAGGCCCGTGAAAGCCTTGAAGAACTGCGGGTGGCCCGGGCCCGGACAACAACCCAGGCGGCGGCGGCCGAAGATTCCCTGGCATCCCTGGCCCGGGAAGCCGAGTCCGAAGAGGCCCGTCTGGACGAAATACGTCAGCAGCTGGCCGCCGAAGAGGCCAGGATCCGCAGTCTGGACGATCAGGTGGCCGCCATCCTGGCCAAACGCGAGGATCTCGAAAAACAACAGAAGACACTGCGTAAAGACATGGCCGGCCTGGAGACGGGCATCAGTTCGGAAAACGAAAAGATGATCGGCCGGGAGAACAAACTCAAAGACCTCACCGAACAACGGGGAAGCCTGGAAATAGAAAAGGAAAAAATTCGACTGGAGATGGGGTACGTCGGTGATGAAATCAAGCTTCTGCTGGAAGATTTCAGGGACCGGTATTCCCGGGACCTCGCCGAGTATGCAGAGCTGAAAGAAACGATCGAACGATCTCCAAAACAGATTAAAGATAAACTCATCGCGGCCAAGGCCGAATTAAAGGGCCTCGGTCAGGTGAATCTCATGGCTCCTGAAGAGTTCACGGAAGTTTCCGAACGTTATGAATTCCTGAACAACCAGCTTGAGGATCTTCGGAAAGCCCGGGAAAATCTTTCTCAGATTACCGAAGAGATCCGCAGGGAATCGGCCAACCTTTTCATGAAAACCTACAAGGAAATCAGGGAACATTTTCATGAGATGTTCCGGCGTCTCTTCGGCGGCGGCAGGGCTGAAATCCGCCTGATCGATCACGAAGATCCTCTCAACTCAGGACTTGAAATCTACGCCCAGCCCCCGGGGAAAAAACTGGAGAATATCTCCCTGCTGTCCGGAGGAGAGAAGTCTCTGTGCGGCGTTGCGCTGATGTTCGCAACTTTTCAGGTGAAACCCTCTCCGTTCTGCATCCTGGACGAGATTGACGCGGCCCTTGATGAGGCCAATATCCAGCGTTTCGTCAATCTTCTGGATGAATTCGGACAGAAGAGCCAGTTCGTGGTGATTACCCACAACAAGAAGACCGTATCCGCTGCACGAACCCTCCTCGGTGTTACAATGCAGGAATCGGGTATCTCCCGACTCATAACCATGAGACTGGATGGACAGGAACAAGGCGATGAAGAATCCGTTACAACTGGTTGATAGAAGGGGCCTGACGATATTGCTCGGAAGCGTTTTTCTCATGACGCTCATCTCGGTAATCGCCATAGTTCTGATCGTCTCATCCAGGAATCGGGAAGCCATGAGGGCGGAAGAGGAACGGCTCCGAAGGGAACAGCAGACCTATACCGGCAGTACAAGCTTCGGTATGGAGGATTTTTATCTTGATATCAGGGACCCGGATACCGGAATCGTTTATCCCGCCAGGCAACCCCGCAGGTATTGGAACCGGGAAGATGTCGACTATTACTGGATTAATCCTTCCGAAGCCGGCCTCGATACCCTTGCGGAAGATAACGACAGTCTTGTGTTCCGCTCCCTCGGTATCCCGGTTCCCGGGGATGCTCCTTGATCCCCGAACGAACGAGCGGAATAAAAGGATTTCATTCCCGAATGAGAGCAGGGGAGAAAGGTATTGTACCCCGCGGCTTGACATCGGATGCATGGACGAGCTGGTTCGAAGGACCGGCCAGGCCGCGGAACGGGAGCCGCTTGAGCGGCTCCGGGTTCAGGGCAGAGCCCCGGGGTATGAGACCCCGCATCCGGCAGCTTTTCACGGCGCTTGTCTTATCAAGCTTATTGATGCTGGCCGCCTGTGCCGGGACAGCTCCTGAAGTCACGGACACGGTAGAGACCGGGGAATCGGAAATTGACACCGACGATGGCAACGAAGAAGCCGCAGAAGCCGCGGAAACTGAAGTACAGGGTGATGAAGTTACTGCTGAGTCGGCGGAAAGCCATAAACCCCGATCTGTAGAAACAGTTGCCGACGAATCCCTCATCTCAATCGATTTAACGGCGGCAGCAGCACTTACCGATACAGAAGCCGGAGAATCGGAACTTGAGAAAAAGGCCGTTGCCAAAGAGGCTGAAACCGGAAAAAAGATAAATAAGGAAATTATTACCAAAGAAACCCCGACTCAAGAAGTTGAAATTCAAGAAGTGTTAACTCTGGAAACTGTTACTCCAGAAGTTGAAATTCAAGAAACCACAACTCAAAAAACCGTCACTCCGGAAGTTGAAATTCTTCCAAATCCGCTTCTGAGTGAGGATCGGCCCTATGTGGAAACTGTTGCTTCCGATCCGATCGAGCCCGGCAGGGCGGCCGACACGACGACAGCCGAATCTGAAGAACAGGCACTGAACGACCCTGCGGTTTCCGCCGCAACACCTTCTCGCCTGCTTGAGGGACCTGGAGAGTTCACCATTACACTGGAGGGTTTGGGCTGGATTTTCCGATCGGACCGTTCGACTCCCGGTTCATGGCGATTCCTGGAGAGAGAACTGGACGGAAATTCTACTCATTTCAGATTCATGTTCACCGAGACCGGAAACTGGAATCTCGTTTTCGAGAGGCAGGATCTCTCCAGCGGCGCTAGTGAAAATGTCGTCCGGACCGTGATGGTGAGTGAGGATGACGGCAGTCCACGCATCGATAACGGGCCGGTTCCCGAAACTTCTGAGAATCCGATTCCCGGCATCATGCCCCTGGATGCCGAAACGAGAAACGATGCAGCGCTTATCGCCGCCGATGAGGGACGATTCGGAGAAGCCATTGAGTATTGGGAACAGGATGCGTCCCGGAATGACGAAGCCGGTAGAAGGGCCAGAGCTTCACTTGTTGAGAATGCCGCTCGTTCCGGCTCAATCGGCCCGCTGATCACCTGGCTTCCGAAGTATATGGAAGACGGTCCCGACCCTGAAATCCTGGCCGCCGCACTGGAGGTATTTGATGAGCAGGCAGGGTATGACGGTCAGAGTTATCTGATACTCGAAGAACTGATCGTCTCTGATTTCGGAACCCGGCGCCCGGAGTGGCTTTACCGTCTGGCTTTCTATCTGGAAAAACCCGGTGAGGACAGAGATCTGGACCGTTCGGCAGAACTCTATCAGGAAGTGATCAATGGGTGGCCCATCACAGTATGGCGGGATCTGTCGTTAGAGAGACTCCTTTGGCTTCAACGTCACTATTTCCGTGTCCGTTAAACCATTCATTGCTCTTCCATCCCGTTGACTTATTCAGCTCCGGAACAGTATAAAGTGGGAACGCCCGAAAGAGGGGGCGGTACGCATGCTTGAGAAACTTACCGAAACATTTTCCGGTATCACCCGGCGCTTGTCGGGAAATACCCGATTAAGTGAAAATAATATTCGGGAAGCCGTCGAAGAAATTAAGATGGCTCTCCTGGAAGCGGACGTGAATCTCCGGGTTGTCCGACGCCTGGTAAACCGCACCATCGATGATGCCCTGGGTGAAAAGGTTCTCAAGTCAATCAATCCCGGTCAGCAATTCATCAAAATCATCCATGACAGAATCGTCGCCCTTTTAGGTGACGGAACCGCCGAACTGGAGCTCAAAGGGCCTGATGTGGTATCGGTGATTCTCATGGCCGGTCTCCAGGGTTCCGGTAAGACAACGACAGCAGCAAAACTGGCTTTCAGGCTGAAATCCGAGGGCCGGCGTGTCATGCTCGTTGCCGCCGATCTGACACGGCCGGCTGCTGCGGAGCAGCTGGAAATACTCGCTGCACAGGTGGGAGTCGCCATTTATCGTGAAGATGGCGGCAAACCGGAGAAGGTTGCAAAGAACGCCTTAAAACGTGCCGGGAAAGAACAATTCAATGTCCTGATCATCGATACCGCCGGGCGTATGCAGGCGGATGAAGAATTGATGAAGGAAATCCGCCGGGTAAAGGACAGCGTCATTCCTGACGAAATCCTTCTGGTGGCCGATGCAATGACCGGTCAGAATGCCGTTGAGATTGCCGGAAGTTTCGATGAGACTTTGAATCTTACCGGAATCATACTGAGCAAGTTCGA
This sequence comes from Spirochaeta sp., assembly GCA_030635565.1. GTDB lineage: Bacteria > Spirochaetota > Spirochaetia > DSM-2461 > DSM-2461 > UBA2779. Next base: position 5,319 of record DAOVYP010000085.1, read on the forward strand.
CTCAGACGCCCGTGGCGGTGCCGCCCTGTCTTTGAAAAGCGTCATAGGAAAACCGGTCAAATTCATCGGCATCGGCGAAAAGATTGAAAACCTCGAACCCTTTCATCCGGACAGGATCGCATCCCGAATTCTTGGAATGGGTGACGTCGTATCCCTCGTTGAGAAAGTCCAGGAAACAATTGAGTCGGACGAAGCCGAGAAGCTTCAGGTAAAGATGGCCAAAGCCACTTTCACACTGGAGGATTATCTCGACCAGTTTTCCAGAATGAGGAAGATGGGCAGCGTGCAATCCCTGTTGGAAATGATTCCGGGAATGGCCGGCCAGATTGACGAATCCAAACTGGATGAGGCGCAGTGGAAGAGGGAAGAAGCCATTATTCTCTCCATGACCTTGGAAGAAAGAAGGAATCACCGTATAATCGGCCCGCCACGCAGAAAGCGTATTGCACGTGGAAGCGGGACCAGTGTATCCGCGGTTAACAGATTGTTGAAGAATTTTGACAAATCACGGAACATGATGAAAAAAATGGCAAAGAACAAGAAACTGCAGCAGCAGCTCATGGGCGGCATGGCCGGCCAAAAAATATAGAAGCGGAAATTCAGGGAAGCTTCTTCAAAACGGATTAAGTCACCAGATGGCTGTTTTGAAGAAGCCTCCCCCAAGGAGTTGAATTCGTGAGCGTCAAAATCAGACTCAAGAGGATGGGCACCAAGAAGCGCCCTTACTACCGTATTGTCGTTATGGATTCCCGGGCACCCCGGGACGGCCGTACAATCGACGAGGTCGGTTATTATCACCCTATCGAAACCGAAGACAAACAGATTTTAATTAAAGAGGATAAGGTGAAGGAATGGCTCAGCAAAGGCGCCCGACCCACCATTACCGTTAAACGCCTGCTGAACAGAAACAACATCACCATCAAGTAGGCCGTATATGGAAAAAGAATTAGTCGAATTCATTGCCCGGTCTCTTGTAGACGAACCGGAGCAGGTTGAAGTGATGATGATTGAAGGTGAGAAATCGACGATCCTGGAACTCAAGGTCGCCGAGGATGATATCGGTAAGGTGATCGGCAAACATGGTCGAATCGCCAAAGCTGTCCGAACCATACTCAGCGCCGCATCCAGTAAATCCGGAAAGCGTTTCATACTGGAAATCCTCGACTGAGCGGTTTCTTGATCACGATCGGCAGGGTCCGAACCGCCTGGGGTCTCAAGGGATGGCTGAAAATCAACAGCTTTTCCGGTGAATGGGCTCATTTTTCCAATCTGAAATCGGTGATTCTCAAGGCCGGGGACCGGGATCGCAAGCATGAGTATCAGGTTGAGGGATTCCGGATGCAGCATGAGGGTGGATTGATCAAACTCACCGGAGTGGATTCTCCCGAAGCGGGAAAAACTCTTGCCGGTTATGAGATTCTGGTGCCCGGGGATCTTGGAGCTCCCCTGAATGAGGACGAGTGGTATTTGAGGGATCTGGTCGGATTGTCACTTGTAGATGTGAAGGGAACAACTCTGGGGGAAATTATCGGCATCATCGAATCTTCTGACGATTTGCTGGAAATCAGGAAACCGGACGGAAACATCTTTATGGTTCCATTCCGGTCCAGTTTCGTTGAAGAACCGGATATTGAGAATGGTGTGCTTGTTCTGACAGCTCTCTGGTTGATGGAATAATCGTGAAATTTACTGTTTTAAGCCTGTTCCCCGGTATCCTCAGGGGCTTTTTCGACGATTCCATCATGTCCAAAGCAGTCAGACGCGGGCTTGTGGACTACGAACTTGTCAACATACGTGATTATGCGTATGATAGGCACCGCGTTTGCGACGACGCCCCTTATGGGGGTGGCGCCGGTATGGTTTTAAAGCCTGAACCTCTGATGCGTGCGCTTGACGCCATTGGGGGAGCGGGTAAGAGAGTGGTTTTTCCCACTCCCTCGGGACGTCCTTTTACACAGGATGTAGCCGGGGAACTGGCAGGTGAAGACGAACTTGTCTTCATCTGCGGACGTTACGAAGGCATCGACCAGCGGGTTATAGATCTGTTTGTCGATGATGAGATATCCATCGGCGACTACGTAATCTCCTCCGGGGAGATTTCGACTCTGGTTATGGTGGACGCTATATACCGTCTTCTGGACGGCGTGATTACACGGGAATCCCTGGAAGAAGAGAGTTTTACTCAATCTCTTCTGGAATATCCCCATTACACGCGTCCTGAAGAATTCAGGGGTCTACGGGTTCCGGAGATCCTGCTCGGGGGTCATCATGTCAATATCGAGGCATGGCGCCTGAGAAAAAGGGTGGAAAAAACCCTGGTGAACCGCCCCGATCTGCTCGATGCCGACGGGATGGACGGAGAGATACGACGAATCTGTGACGAACTGCAACGGACGTCGGAAGGATAGATTAATGGATGTGATTAAAGCCCTTGAGGCCGAACAGATTAAAGACGGTGCCGAGAACTTCCGGATCGGTGATACGGTCAAAGTGCATTACCGCATCATTGAAGGCAAGACCGAGCGTATTCAGGTTTATGAAGGCCTGGTGATTGCCGCCAATAACACCGGTATCAGCCGCACCGTTACTGTGCGGAAGATATCCTACGGTGTGGGCGTTGAGCGTATTTTCCCCGTCAATTCACCTCGTGTCGAGAAGTTTGAAGTCATTCGGCATGGTAA
>DAOVYP010000574.1 GCA_030635565.1 Spirochaeta sp.
GTGAAAGCGCAAGGCTGCTTCAGGGCCTTGGTCCCTACTACGAGCCGGGGTCTAAGAGTCCGAGAGATACCGTCCCGGTCGCCAAAGGCGGTGAGGGTTGGTACGACCTTGACAGCTGGATTGTTGATCCTGATTTCATGTGGTACGAGGGCTTGAAGGTACAGGACTTCTGGGTCCAGGAAGTGGGTAATTAAAGGAAACATCTTGGATACGATTGTACTGGCACATGTAAAAAAAACGTACAGCGGGGTAACCGCTGTACAGGATTTATCCATCAGGATCAGGGAGGGTGAATTCCTCACCCTCCTGGGTCCTTCGGGATGCGGGAAAACCACGACGCTGCGGATGATAGCGGGACTCGAGGATGCCGACGAAGGGGAAATCACTGTCGGAGGTAAAACCTTTTACTCAATCGAAAAGGGTATATACGTCCCGCCCGAGAAGAGAAAGCTCGGATTTATCTTTCAGAGTTATGCACTGTGGCCTCATATGACCGTACGTAAAAACATCTCGCTTGGTCTTGAAGAACGAAAGATCAACAAGGACCAAATAGAGGCGACAGTCAGCAATGCCCTGAAAAAAGTACAACTGACTGGATTAGAGAATCGTTATCCATCCGAATTGTCCGGTGGACAACAGCAGCGTGTAGCCGTCGCCAGGATGATCGCGGCTGAACACCAAGTATTTCTTATGGATGAACCCCTGTCAAACCTGGACGCCATGCTGCGTATAGGAATGCGGACGGAGTTGAAGCATCTTCATCACGAATTAGGTGCCACAACGGTATACGTTACTCACGATCAGAATGAAGCCCTGACACTGTCGGACCGGATAGCCGTCATGGATTCGGGCCTGCTGAGACAGATCGGAACACCTGAAGAGATTTATAAGAAACCGGCAGATCTATTTGTCGCAAGATTTGTCGGATCCCCGCAAATAAACATTTTTGAAGGCGGTATTCTGACCGAAAAGGGGGTGCAGTACTTTATCTGCGGCCCTTTGAAAAAAGAACTCTCGGTTCAGGGCGTGCATCAGGACAGAAATATTATTGCAACGATCCGGCCGGAAGAGATCCGCATTACGAAAGAAAAAGATTCCGCCTGGCTGGAGGGTACAGTTTACTCGGTACTGCCGGCGGGGTCGGAGACAATAATTACGGTTAAATCAGACGATTTGGATCTGACTCTGAAAATGAACGGGTTCTCGGATATTCAAATCGACGACAAGGTGTGGATGGATTTCAATTCCGATCAAATGAACTATTTCGATCCGGAGAGTCAGAAACTGTTGTTCTGACAATTATCGCTACAGAAGCTTGATACCGTTCTCCGCGCAAAGGGCAGTCATTTCATCCGGCCAGATGCTCGTCTGGATTTCCCCGATATGAGCCTTCTGCAGGAATAACATACACAAGCGTGATTGCCCGATTCCACCGCCGATGGAAAGAGGAAGAGTATCGTCCAGAAGTCGCTTGTGGAAATAGAGTTCCCTGCGGTCTTCAGCATCCCTGATTTTAAGTTGACGATTAAGAGCCTCAATATCTACCCGGATTCCCATGGAGGAAAGTTCAAGGGCTATATCCAGAGTTCGGTTGTAAACCAGGATATCCCCGTTCAGACCGATATGGCCATCGCCCGTGGGTGTTGACCAGTCATCATA
>DAOVYP010000322.1 GCA_030635565.1 Spirochaeta sp.
GTATTCGCCGCTTTAATCGGTTGGCTCGCCCTCGGATCCGGTATGAGTTCCAGGGAAATCGGGGGCGCCATTCTCATCCTCGTCGGAATCGTGGCTTCGGACTTGTGGAGTATTATTGCAGCGGTACGGAAACAGGGTCACCGGCGGGACCGCCGGGATGGCGGAAGCTCTGAATCCTGACTCACCAGGGCCCCTTTACAGGCCGATAGTCGTAGAGATGGACGCCCAATATCTTTCAGATGAAACCTCACTTTCCCTGCACTCACTCGGATCAAGGGTCGTACCGGAGGCGAGAGCCGAGGAACGATCCCGACAGAATGAACAATTTCACTCCTCTCGTTCGATTGGGAATCATCCCGCATTTCTCCGTCTCCCGGAAATTGAAAAGACCAGGATGATGAAGGCTTCGGAACTCTGGGAAGCTCCTGCGGGGGCCCGTTTGTTCCATACCGGAGATTCAGGCGAAGAGCTTCTTCTGCTTCTCGAAGGCCGGCTGGAAAGTGATGGAGGCAACGGTTATCCAAAGCGCTGGCTGCCGGGCGACCTCTGGGGGGAAGGAAATCTGGTTCAGCCGCGTCCAGTTGAATACCCCTTGACGGCCGCCGAGTCTTCCCGCTGGCTCCGCTGGTCCAGGCAGACTCTTCTATCCCTGGCTTCCTCATCATCCGGCCTCAGGAAGTCTCTCTCACCACTTCGTGATACTGATGGCCGACTCATTTCCGGATTCTCCGAAGATCTTCCCGTAACAACCGGTTCCGGCCGGTTCCGCAGACGAATCAGACCGTCGGTAAGGCCGGCGGCAGTCGGTCTCGTACTGGCCCTTCTCGGTGCAGGTCTGCTCTTCTTAGCGGCCGCATCTTCAGAAAATCTGCCGAAGCTGCTGCCCCTGGCGGTCCCGGCGGTTTTTGCAGGATGGCTTCTGGTTTTTCTCCTGAAACGGATGACAGTTGAATATGCGATAAATACCGACTCCATTACGTCCAAAGCATTCGACTGGGGACATTTTGCCACCGAGAGCCGTCATGTTCCGATAGACCGGGTTCAGGGTGTGGAAACCGAAAGAAACGGCCTGATCCGGCGCTTGCTTGGAATCGGTACTGTAATTGTTAAAACTTCGGCTTTGGATGGTGAGTTGACTCTGCGGGATGTTTTGGCTCCCGAATCCCTCCGTAAGAAAATTATGGAGTATCAGAAAAACGTTTCGGAAAGGTCGAAGGGACGGGACCGGGAAGTCATGAGACGAACACTTGAGGCCAACGGTCTGGGGGAGAGAGTCCCCCGGAAAATCAGCGGATCAGGATACAGGCAGGATTCCGGCAGCACAGGAACCGATGAAATTCGGTTTCACAAAAGCCTTGCGGTGCTTTTTGGTCGCCTGATTCTGCCGGTACTTATCGCCCTGATTCCGATTCTGGGTGTCAATGTATTTGCGGGACTCATACCTCTGTCCAGTAATCTCATTGTTGCTTTCGCCCTGCTTCCGGTTCTGTGGGCTCTGTATCGTTTCGAAGATTGGCGGAACGACAGTTTCCTGGTTTCCGGGGGGTATGCGGTGGATCTGTACCGTAAACCCCTTGGACTGAAGGAATCCCGGCGTCAGGTGGAACTGGCATCGGTACAGAATATCAGGACTGAACAGAAGGGGTTTCTACCGTTCCTGTTCCGATTCGGAAATGTTATCCTTGTCACAGCCGGGGGTGCTGCAGACACGGTTTTCGAGAATGTATCCAGACCCTGGAAGGTACAGGAAACGCTGTTTCATTACCGTGAGGACGATATTCGACGTCGTGAGGCCTCAAGGCGGGAACAGCGAAAGGACGATTTGACACGTTTTGCCGAAGCCCTGGACCAGATCCGAGGTACATCTGAACCGTCTTCTCTCAGCAGGGTGCATCCTCCTGCCGATTATCGAAGAGATGAGAACGATGCTTCGATATAAAGCCCTTTTCGGGATTATTTTTCTATTCCTCTTAACCGTCGTATCCGCCACTGCCTCTGAAGCCTGGTATCGGCGAATTGATATTGATGCCTACGAAAGATTGGTTGGGATACACAAAATCGATTCTGCCGAAGCTTCTGTGACGAATTCCTATCGATTCAGCTATGATGCCGCCGGCAGGCTGGTTGAGGTTGAATATCACCGGTCCGGCCGGTCCATTGCCGATCCTGTTTACGGGGTACCTCGCATTGAGATCAGTTATGAAACCGGATACGTTCACAGGAAATTCACCGACTCCCGGGGCACCCCTGTTACCGATGATCGGGGTGTATGGTCAAAGAGAATCCGTCTGGACGAATCCGGTCGGGCCATAGGCGTTTTTCACTACGACCGTTTCGGAAATATCATCGCAGACAGTGAAGGCGTGGCCCTGCGGCTCTGGGATCTCGATAAATCCGGCAGACGGTGGAATGAGAAGTTCTTTGACGCTTCCGGCGCAAGGATTGAAGACGGCCGCGGAGTCGCCGAGCTGCAATACCGCTGGAATGAATCCGACCAGCTGCTCAGCCGGCGCTATTATGGAATGGACGGCGGGGCCGTCAGTGCCTCCGGCGAGGGGGTTCACGGATACCTCTTCACCAGGGACGATAATGGTGAGGTTCTGAGGGAAGATCGCATTGATGATACGGGGTTGCCGATACTGGCCGCAGACGGTTCGGCGGCGGTGGAATGGGACCGGGACGATCGGGGCCTGGCAATCGAGGAGAGACGTCTGGGAACCAACGGCAAGCTGCTCTCCGATTCGAATGGTGTGGCTATCTATTGGCGAAAGTATGACGATTCGGGCAATCTCGTTATGCAGGCCCATTACGATTCCGAAGGAAATCCCGTAAGAGATATATCCGGAGTCACTTCATACCAATGGATTCATCATCCCCAGGGAAATGAACTCGAACAGCTCAATCTGGATGAAAACGGGGTGTTGACCGAAGATGACTCCGGTATGGCATCCTACCGCTGGGTGTATGACGAACGTGGACTGATAACGGATTCAACATCTTTCGGCACCGATGATGTGCCCAAGCAGGACTTTTGGGGCATAGCCCGATACAGATACGTCTATGATGACTCGAGAAATCTCATTGAGGCCGCCAGTTATGGTGACTGGGAAGTTCTGGCCGAGGATACCGCCGGAGTGGCCGTCTACCGCTGGGGACATGAAGAAGGCCTGAAGGTGATGGAACGCCACTTTGATGCCGGAGATGTCTTCGCCGAAGACCGGCAGGGTATCGCCGAATACCGCTGGACCTATGATGATGAGAAGCGCAAGACAGAGCAGCGGCAATTCGGTCTCTACGGTCAGCTCCGTGCCGATCCCGAAGGCGTGGCTGTGTACGCCTGGACTTATGACGGTTACGGCCGGATTACCGAGCGAAGGCACTTCGGAATCGACGAACGGCCGGTAGATGATGTTACAGGAGCGGCCCTGACCCGCTGGTCATACGGCAGCGACGGCCGTCCTTTGGCCGTTGCCAGGTTCGACCGCAGAACACTTCCCACGGACTGATCCGGGGTGAATTTCAGCTTCCGTATTCCGAAAGGGCAGCCAGATCCTCAATAAAATCATCAACCTGATACCGGCCGACCAGGAATTCCAGGGGACTGTCTCCGAGGGATACCTGGTAATACACATCATTATAGGGCCAGTAGCGGATAATCATCGGGGGTAGGGCCGGCCGGGTGCTGCTGACGGTTATCCTGACTTCGGGAGATTCCAGGCTGA
>DAOVYP010000410.1 GCA_030635565.1 Spirochaeta sp.
CCGCCGCGCCAGACGGGCCGAGGGCTGGGAGCTGCGCCTGGGATCTCTCGATATTCAATTGAAGGGCTATCGAAAGGATGATGCCATGGCGGTGGGTTTTCGCCGTATGGTGCTGATGGTGGGAGAACGTGGTGAAATCCGGTACATCACCGGCAGTGCCAATCACATAGAGCTGGATGCGGAGATGAATCAGCAACTCCGGCAGTCAGCTCCGGTGAATCCACTCGATCCCCATTATCTCTGGTACAGGCGGATGGAAGGTGTCATCGAACTGGCGGGTGCTGATTCACAGCCGTTGGACTCTCAGGAGCGGCTTAAAAAGTATATCGAGCAACGCAAGTCGGACCTGGTCCGGGCGATGTACAAACTCACCTGAGGGTTTCAAATCGCATGGTACCGCCGTCGGTAAACGGCAGGGCGCGAGAGGTCATATTCCACAGTAGACAGAAAAACGTTTTGAATGTCTCAGGAACCGTCCGATAGGGATGGAATGGAGGATCCTCTCGGACAGGCACGGAGGGCATTGTACGCCCGGATGGCAAACCAGTCAGACGGACTGTCGGACCCGGCTTTAACAGGCCTGTTCACCCGTCCGGCGGTATTGGCGATTTCCGACGAAACTGCCGGAACACTGCCGATACGGGCCATGAATCGGGCCTGCAGGATGCTTCTGATTGTGAATCCGGAAACTGGAAACGAAGATACAAACCTGGTGAGCCGGGTTGCCGATGAATGCGGTTTCGGTGATATGAATCAATTCATCCGTTTGTTCCGGGAGGCGACGGGATGGTATCCGGAAGAGTGGTGTCGCCGCTTCGGAAGAAACGTCTGAAGGATTACCGGGAGCCGTGGGAGTCCCTGGCCTCAGGATAATCCCCGGGTTTTGATGAAGGCATCGACGACTTCAGGTTCGAACTGCGTTCCTTTGTTTGCTTTAAGCTCTTCGACGGCTTGCTCCATAGTGAGAGCCTTCCGGTATCGACGGGTATTCGTCATGGCATGATATGCATCGGCAACGGCGATAATGCGGGCGATACGGGGAATCTCTTCTTCCTTGAGACTGTTGGGGTATCCGGTTCCGTCCCAATGTTCCTGATGGGCCAGGATGATGTCTGAGACAGCCCGGAAGTGGGAGAAGCCTTCCAGGAGTTCTTTGCCGATGGTTGGATGTTTCCGCATCACCGCCATTTCCTCATCGGTCAGCCTGGAATCCTTGAGTAATATATCGTCCGGAATCCCGACTTTCCCTATATCGTGAAGTAGCAGTGAGGCCGTAAGGGTTCTGTCGATTTCCATGCCCAGTTCACTGGCGATAAGTGTGCCGATTTCCAGAACTTCCCTGCTGTGGTTGCCCGTCTCGGCATCCCGAATTTCAAGAGTCTGTGCGAAGCTCATCATGAGTTCATCGATCCTCTGATTCATGACGGCTGCATCGGCGGCGGCCCGGCGGAGATCCCTGGATGTGAGCAGATTGCGAATCCGGGCATCAAGTTCCCTCACGTTGATGGGCTTGGGAAGATAGTCGTCGGCGCCGATGCCCAGGGCTTTAAGTTTCGGATCGTCGCCGGCCTTGGCTGTTATAAGGATGACAGGAAGATCCTGCAGTGCGTCATGATTTCGGATGTTCCGGAGCAGCTCATAACCGTCCATTTTGGGCATCATGATATCGGAGACGAGAATGTCGATCCCGCCTTCATCTGTCAGAATTTCCCAGGCTGCCTTACCGTTTTCAGCGCTAATAACGTCGTGTCCCAGATTTGTAAGAATTTTGGCGATGTAATATCGTAAATCATCGGTATCCTCGGTGATGAGAACGCGTTTGCCGCTTGCTTCGGTCGTTTCCGGTATCTCCAGCGGACTGTGAACGGCATAAGTCTGGCTTTCCACCTGGGCCAGTTCACTGATGGGAATACGGGAATAATCCGTTTTTCGCCTTTCGTCACTCCTTCGGTTATCTTTGTCCCAACTTTCCGGAGGGTTCCTTCTGTCCGTTATCCGTCTTTCGACAAATGCATGAGGCTCCCTGTCAATCAGATCCATGGGAAATTCGATGGTAAAAACCGTTCCCATGTCGACGACACTTTCAACTTTGATTTTACCGTGGAGAAGATGAACCGATTCTTCCACAATAGCCAGGCCCAGGCCAGTTCCATCAAAGGACCGTGTTGTCGTGCCGTCAACCTGTTCGAATCGTCTGAAAATGTTGGGAAGATTATTTTGAGAGATCCCGATCCCCGTATCGGTTATTGTGAGAATAATTGATTCACTTTCATGTCTCAGGCCGACGGTGATTCCGCCTGAATCGGTGAATTTGATGGCATTCCGGATCAGATTGGTGATGATACGCTCATACCGGTCGCTGTCGATAAATATCGGATCACCGGTACCCTCCGACGGTTCGAAAATGAGATTGAGTTCTTTCCGAATGGCCACCTCTTTGAACAGGGAGACAATATCTTCCGTATAATCTGCCAAATTCAGTAATGACAACCTCAAATGGGCCTTGCCGGCTTCCAGTTTTGAAAAATCCAGCATCTGGTTGATGAGGTCGAGAAGGCGTATGGCGTTTCGATGCATCTGGTCCAGGAGGTCGTTCTGATCGATCTTCAGGCTGCCCACATCCCCCTGCCTGAGGCTCTGGAGCGGGGCGATGATGGAAGTCAGCGGGGTGCGTACTTCATGGCTGACATTGGCGAAGAATTGGGTTTTCAGTTTGTCCAGATTCTTAAGTTCTTCGTTGGCCCTGGACAGGTTGTATCGGGAAGCGAATTCCTTGAGATGCATCCTGCTGGACAGGAAAGAACTTGCGATAGCCAGAAACATGGTGGTAATGAGGAAAAAACTGTTATTGAGGAATATGCCGAACTGGTCAATATCCTGCAGAAGGAGTATCGGGAGCATGTAGCCGATGTAGATAAGTATGCAAACAAAG
>DAOVYP010000001.1 GCA_030635565.1 Spirochaeta sp.
CAGAAAAGGAGCTTCTGTAAAAGGAACGAGAACCAGAGCGAATACCCCGCAGAAGAGCATCTGTATCACCGTCAATACTCCCGGATGACAGACCCTCGAAGCTTTGTCCAGAAGGACAACGTAAAAGGCATATCCCACCGCACCGAACAGGGTATAAAGATCGCCCTTGTTCATCCCGCCATCCATGATATCCCGAGCCATATACAGGATCCGAATGGGGCTTAAATCTCCGAACTTCAAAGGGCCTGTGGCCGGATCGGTGATGAAGGACAGTCCCCAGATAACCACGAATAGACCCAGAAGATTCCCCCATCCGGGACGCTTCCTGAGAATGAGAAACTGGAGGAAGGGAACGTAAAGGGCGAAGGAGAAGGTGATGAATCCGGAACGGGCAACGGTGGTATACTTGAGCCCGATGGTCTGACCGGCATAGCCGGCGAGCATACCCAGTCCGATGGCAAAACCCCAGAACCATGCCGCCGGGGTGAAGAGACGCCACCTGACCGGTGAAGAATCTTCAATCTCGGAGCCGCTGTCCCGCAGGAGTATCGGCCAGGCAAGTGCCGTGGCCAGAAGAAAACGGATTCCCACCAGCAGCATGGGAGAGATATCCTCCAGGGCTCCCTTGATGACGGCAAAGGTTCCGCCCCAGATCAGTGTTGTGAGAACAAGCAGGCTTTCCGCCCGTATATCACGCTGCATAAACGCTAAAATAGCGTCGATTCACGGTTTTTGGCTAGCAGCTTGTCGGACTTTACAATTTCGGTTCTTTCAGTGCCGGCGGTTCATCGAGGATGAAAGACCAGATCATTCCCTGTGCCAGAGGCGGAAGGTTCTTGATTCGTTCGAGTGGATTCGATACATCATCGATGTAGATCCCTTCGGTCTCCCGCAGGCTGAGATTTTCCACGATCCGTTTACCCTGAACGGCCTCCGGCGGCGGACCGGTACTGACCCGCCGCTTATCAATCTTCTTACCGGGTGTCTTAACCACGGGAGGAGGCGGGGCCGATTCTCCCGGAAACTCTTCCCTGGCGACCCGGACAGCCCTGGTCACCTTCTCCTCCAGATTGCGAAAACCTTCCGATATTTTCGATTCCGCCTGCTTCCCGTCAGTCTTCGCCGGTGTTTTCGCCTGGCCGGATTTCTTTCTGGAAACCCGGCGCATCACCCAGATTATCGCAATGACGATTGGAATGATTCTGATCAGGTTTTCGAGTACGTCTCCCACGATTTATTCGCTCGTTTCCGGGGGTTTGGTCTGGTCGCCCAGGCTCTTTCTCATGTCGGTGTCGGCCTGGAGATTCCGAAGCTTGTAATAATCCATGATACCCAGATTGCCGTCTCTGAAGGACTGGGCAATGGCCTGGGGTATTTCGGCCTCTGCAAGGACTACCTTGGCTCGGTTTTCCTGCACCTCGGCCTGCATCTCCTGTTCCCTGGCCCTGGCGGCCGCACGGCGCTGTTCGGCTTCGGCCTGGAACCGGCGAAGGTCGGCTTCGGCCTGATCGGCCTGGAGCTTGGCGCCGATGTTGGAGCCGACATCGATGTCGGCAATATCGATGGAAAGAATCTCGAAAGCCGTACCGGCATCCAACCCTTTTTCCAGAACCCTCTTGGAGATGTTGTCCGGATTCTCCAGAACGTCCTTGTATGTGAGGGCCGAACCGATGGTGGTGACGATTCCTTCGCCGACCCTGGCGATAATGGTTTCCTCCGAGGCGCCGCCGATGAGAGCATCGATGTTCACCCTTACAGTCACACGAGCCTTGGCCTTGAGCTGTATACCGTCCTTGGCCACGGCATCGATGGTTATCTTGCCCGTCTCGGGATTGGGGCAGTCGATCACCTTGGGGTTAACACTGGTTTTCACCGCTTCCAGGACATCGCGGCCTGCAAGGTCGATGGCCGCCGCCCGCTCAAAGGGCAGATCTATCTTTGCTTTGGCCGCCGCTATCAGAGCTCGAGAGACCCGAACAATGTCACCACCGGTGAGAAAATGAGTTTCCAGCAGATCTGTATGGATTGGCATGCCCCCTTTCACCAGCATAATGCGGCTGTCGACGACTACCCTGGCATTCACCTTTCGGATCCACATACCCACCAGGCGTCCGAGACCTACAGAAGCACCGGATACCAGGGCCCGAAGCCACAGACCGAAAAATTTGATCAGGATGATGACGAAGAAGAGGCCCAGTATGGCCGCGGCTGCATAGAGAACGAATACAAAGATTCCCATTATTCCTCCTTGGCGGAGACGACAACTTTGACACCGTCGGTCCGCAGCACGACAACTTGCGTGCCTTTATCATAATATTCGCCGTCGGTTTCCGCGACGACGGTCCGATTTTCCAGTCTGATTTTACCAACGGGTCTCAGATCTGTGAGGGCCAGGCCCACCGCTCCTTCAGAAACCGGTAACTCGGCGGATTCATCGGTTTTTTCCGGTGTATCCTCGGCCGATTCTTTACGTTTTCGGCGCCTTGAGAATCCCGCATAACCGGGATCACCGGGGCCATGAAGAACAAGACGGTCGAATATTCCCGCCCGGGGCAGAGCTGCCATAATAACTCCTATCATAACGATACCACCGAATAAACCGATTCCTACAATGCTGATGTTCCGCCGGACTATGGTCCATTGCCAATCGAATTCGGGCCAGTAAAAATCCTGAAGACTGAAAACCAGGGATCCCAGAATGAGAGCAATGCCGGCGATGCCGGCGATGCCGAACCCAGGGATGACGAAAATTTCCAGAAGCAGAAGGACGACGCCGATGAGGAACATCAGTATCTCTACGGGGCCTAGATTTCCCATCAATCCGCTGGCGCCGAACACAACGGCGAAACAGATCAGTGCAATGGTACCGGGAACTCCGAATCCGGGACTGGTGATTTCCAGATATAGAGCCACGAGACCGGCAATGAGAAGGAGACTGGTCATCGCCCCGCTGGTGAGAAGTGTAATGATCGAGTCCGCACGGCTCTTCTCCAGGACGACAGTGTCTTCCGGTGTGAAACCGAAAGTTGAAATAAGTTCGTCCCTGGTGGCTACGGTGCCGGATGAAACACCGTAACGCTCCATTTCTCCTGCAGTGAGGGTGAGAAGCTTGCCTGAGTCGCTAACGGTTCTTCCGATTTCGAAATCAATGCCTTTACGCTCCATCTCCTCGATATCCGTCGCCGTCGCCAGGGATTCAAGCCCGTCTATAGTAACAACCTTAAGAACGACATCAACGTCCACCATGGCCAGAGCCACGCCGATGGGATAACCATTCTTTTCGGCCAGGGCGGCCATCTGCCCACGAACGGCGCTCACGGTTTTTTCCTCGGCAACCTGCATGCCTTCAGAAGTCTGATAGACCGGGGCCGCTGCACCCATGGAAGTACCAGGGGCCATCCAGAGTTCCGAATTTGAAAAAGCCATCAGGGCGCCGGCGGACCAGCTCACCCCACGTCCCCCGCTGTCTGAGGGTACGTAGGCCACAGTCCTGGCCCAGGAGACCGAACCGATTTTGCTGGCGATTTCAAGGGCGGTATCAACCCTGCCGCCGAAAGTATCGATTTCGATGATGATGAGTTCGGCCCCGGCTCTCTCGGCGGTCTCAAGGGAACGGCCGAGAAAAACGCCGAGGTAGCGGTCGACATCCTCCCTCAGGGGAATAACATATACTTTTGCCGGAATTATTTCGGCCGCCCTTTCTTCAACAGCTGAGAGAAGTGATATAGAAAACAGCAGCGGAACAATGATGGCCGGAAACAGACGACGCACAAAATCCTCCCATGAATTATGTAATCTCATGATTTCAGCATGAGACCCACGAGAATAGAAGTCAACAGCAGGGAATCAGGTCCTTGGCATCTCCACTATGGCCTCGGATACATTCAGAGAACTGTCTCCGATATGTTCCAGATGCCTGACGATGTCCATAAATATAAGCTCGCCCTTCACATCTACATCCTCTTCCCTTTCGATGGTACGCCGGGAGCGTTTCCGGAGCTTGTCACGCATCTTATCAATACCATTTTCCATCTCATTGGCTACTTTAATGTCGTAATCATCCAGCTTGCGGTCCAGGAAATCCTGGTTGTATTTCAGAAAGTCCAACACCTGAGAAGTGTATGTCATCAGCTCGTCGTCACCCTGTTCATGGAACTGCCAGCCTTTATTGTGAAGCTTGTTCAGCAGCAGGCCGATGCCGAAAGTGCTGTCGGCAACTGATTCCAGCTCATTGGCAATGCGGTGCTGGGCGGCCACAGTCCTGGACTGGTCATGACCAAGGGGCTGCCGGATGCACTTCGTGAGATAGCCGATCATCTGTTCCTGCATATCGTCAACCCTCTGTTCACGCAGGATCATCTCGTCCTTTCTCTTTTCGAAATCCTTTGGATTGAGGGCCCCGTTCATCACAAGCATAAGCATGTCATAAGCCTCACCGGCCATGGATGCAAGATCGTGGCGTACGGTGATGAGGTTGGAAGCCACGGCGTCGGTAATATTCCACGGGACAACCTTGAGTTCATAAGGGGTCTTGATTGACATCGATGCGTCATCCTTCACCATCTTCTCAACGAGGCGGCTCATCGGACCGATGAATCCCACGAGAAGCAGGGTATTGGCGATGTTGAAAAGGGTATGGAACATCGACAGGTGGAAGGGAATGTTTGTCGGATCACTGACTTCACCGGGTACAAGAACGTCAACCATCCTTGTAAACGGGTTGAATACCGCAAGCATCCACAGCACACCGATGATGTTGAAAAGCATGTGGGCCCGGGCCGTTCTCCTGGCTGTTGCGTTCATCGGTATCGAAGCCAGGAATGCTGTAATGGTGGTACCGATGTTCTCCCCCAGAATAACGGCGGCTGCAATCGGAAAATCAATCCATCCTTTGAAGGCCATGGTGATGGTAATTGTCATGGCGGCGGATGACGACTGAACGATTACCGTGAGAAGCGTCCCGATCAGGACGAAAAGAAGAGTCGAACCGAAACCCATCTGAGACCAGTTGGACAGGAACGCCAGAACCTCGGGGTTGTTCTTGATATCGGGTACCGAATCCTTCATAAAGCTCAGGCCCAGGAACAGCAGCCCGAAACCGATGAGAATGTCCGCGATTTCCCGCCGCCTGGTTCGGCCGCTGAAATACAATGGTATGGCCACCGCAATGACGGGGAGAGCCACGTCGGCAATGTTGAATTTGAAACCGACGATGGAAACGATCCATGCGGTGAGGGTGGTGCCGATGTTGGCCCCCATAATGACACCGAGAGACTGTTTAACGGTTATCAGGCCGGCGTTCACCAGACTCACCAGGAGTACCGTCGTCGCCGAAGATGACTGTATGAGAGATGTCACACCAACACCGGTAAGAATGCCGGCGAAACGGTTCTCAGTCATTGTGTGAAGAACCGATTTCAGACGGCTTCCCGCCCGATTCTGAATCCCGTCGCTCATGATACGCATACCCACGAGAAACACACCGATACCGCCGATCAGATTCAATAGCTGGAGAAAACCTTTCATGTCATCACTCCGGATAAATGAAAATCAGAATTAGCGAGGTCATTTCAAAACAATAAAATAGATATTCGACCCCATAATCAGGATCTTGCAAAATGGTTACTTTGAAAGATCCTAAGCCTATGATTGTTTCTAACAATAATAGTTAGAAATAGCGAGACCCGCCCTCTTCATAAAGCGGAGATGTTTGCCCAATGGCTTTGGAACGTATAATCTAGTGTGGTGACCCGCTGATTCACACTCATGAGCAGCACCAGGGTGGCTTTGTCGTAATGTTCACGGACAATCCCGCTCACGGAATGTGATGCTTATTTATGCAAAGAAATCATCGGGACATCACACGAGATGAATAATTGATACTCAAGGACTGGCCTGCTGATGTTTTTCCGAAAACTCGAATCAGATCTGAGAGACGGCCCGCGGGTCCGTGTCGCCGTAGCAGGTGCGGCCGGGGATGAGATTTTTTCATCACTCAGACTCTCGGAGAAGTTGGGAATTACAGAGGCCCTGCTTGTGGGGAAAAAAGAAGATGCCATGGCCGGAGCGGACCGAGCCGGTATGGAATGTTTTTCCATTCTCGAGGCAGACGGTGAAGAAGAGTCCGCCGAAAAAGCGGTGGAGGCCGTTCGGGACGGTCTGGCCGATCTTCTCATGAAGGGTAAAGTTTCCACCGCAGTGCTGCTCAAGGCCGTTCTGTCGGAAAAAACGGTGTTTTCCAGAGGAAAACTGCTCTCACATCTTGTGGTGATGGAAGCTCCCGACGGACACATTCTGGGAATCACCGACGGCGGTATGAACATCAGCCCAAATCTCTCCCAGAAGAGGATCATCCTGGAATCCGCTGTAGAGGCTTTCCAGGCATTGGGAATTGAAGTTCCCAAAGTGGCGGTTCTTGCAGCCATGGAAAAAGAGAATCCCAAAATTCCCGAATCCCTTGATGCCGGTAACCTCAGCCGTCTCCAGGACAGTGGGGAAATCACCGGTTGTATCGTCGAAGGCCCGATGGCACTGGATCTGGCGGTGAACCCGGAAGCCTGCCGCCTGAAGAATTACCAGGGTAAGATTCAGGGGAATGCGAATATACTCCTGGCACCGGACATCTCAGCCGGCAATATCCTGGGTAAATCCCTTGTTCATCTCGCCGGATGGAGAGGCGGAGGACTCGTGGTCGGAGCCGGTCGCCCTATCATCCTTCTCTCCCGTAGCGATACCTCCGAGGAGAAATACAATTCCATACTCCTGTCCATTGCCATGTTTCGGAATCGGGACCGATGAAAATCAGTTGAATCGCAATGAAGACGGGATATCAAGACGAAGAATTCGCCGTGTGGAAACTGCGGCCACCAGAACAGCCAGACCGATCCCGAGTATCAAGGCATAGAGATAGCCCTGCCAATGCCAGGATCCGTAAAATATCCCGGTCATGCGGTATCCGAAATTCGAGTCCCGCATGATAGCCGAGTAATCCAGCCCGTATTTCACCAGTGGGATATTCACCAGGGCTCCCACAAGTATGCCTATGAAACTACCCACAGCACCGATCCCCGCCGACTCCAGAAGAAACATGTGCCGGATTTTTCTGTCGGCCATACCCAGGGCACGCATCATACCGATTTCCCTGCTGCGCTCATAAACTGCCATCAGCATTGTATTTGAGATACCCACTGCTGCAATGATGAGAATGAGGAATATCACGGTTCCGCTTCCCGAATACTCGGCTGCCATCACCGCCACATAGTCGGCGGCCTGAACATCCCAGGGGGAATACTCCAAACCGGCTTCCTCCACGAGGTCCACCAAACTGTCGGACCTGTTGATGCCAAGCTCCGCACCCGGCCAGGTGATATACAACGACGTCACCTCTCGGTCCATCTCCAGATACATATCCGCAGTGTCCAGGCTTACATAGAAGCCTTCCCTGTTAATCACCGGATTCGGACTGTCCAGGATACCGACTATTTCCAGATCGATGGTCTGAAAATATCCATCCCTGGTCTCGGTAACGGCAATAATCGGCGCAGCTACTGACGCTCCGATATCCTCGGCAAACCAGCGGCCTATCAGGGCGCCGTCCTCGCCCTCCAGAAGCCAACGGCCTTCTCCAAGGGTGTCCCGGAGTCGAAACACCGTACTATCCCTGATTGGATCTATGGCAATAATCCGGGCCGGAACATTCCCGTCCTCAGGATATGGATCCCGGAAAAACACCATATCCGCACCGAAAGTGATGCGGGGTGTGACATCCATTCCCGCAGCCTCGAGATCAGATGCCAGTTTTTCCCAGGCGAATGATTTGCCCAGGGGAAGGGAATCCCTGTCGTCCATATACCCCGTGCCGGCAGCCATGGCGTCGGCTGTTTCGTACCACCGGAGGTTACGTACCGATTCTTCAGCGGCTCCCGTAAGGATGGAATCGATCCAGATGTACATGGTGAGACCGAATGCGATGGCGCTTGCGGTGATAAGGGTACGCCGCTTGTACCGCAGGAGGTTTTTGAAGGCCAGTCCGACAACCCATTTTTTTTCATAATTGCCTGATCCCTTCAGGACGGTTCGCCATCGAACCCGCCGTTCCCCGATTAATAGCTGTATCTTGCCCCGAGAGTGATATTGACGCCGTTGAACTCGTAATCGGCCCAATTAATCCCTTCATCCGGATGGCCTACTGGATACAACGGCCAGGCCCCGCTCCGATCGTAGGCAAAGAGTGACTGCTCATCTCCGGCGTTCACAACCACGAATCCCAAAAGGGTAAATCCCTGGAACACATGCCACCCGAAGGTGGTGGTTATCTGGGCCGAGGCATCAACCGGCGAAATCACCGACTGGACACTGGTGTACCATGTGGACCGCATCATCCAGGTGATTTCGGGATATATCATGATACCGTAGTAACCGGCGTCGCCATCGATAACTTCCTGATATTTCTGAGCACTCCAGTTCTGCCACGGCATCACCAGGGTTTCCAGACGAATAGTCAGGGTACTGTCGTATCCGGTCTGGAGCTGATGGAAGGCCCCGAAGCTGAAATTCACCGTCTTGCTGATCTCATCCCAGCTGTCCCTGTTCACTCCGGCATCGCCGTCCCGGCCGGCGGCCAGGGATACCGCACCGTAGAGATCCACTCCGGCATGGCCATGGAATGAGAAGTAGGGCCGGTGGCCCAGCAGATCGGTGGCCACCTTGGCGTCACCCTTGTAGAGGTAGCCGGTTTCAAGCCGCCATCCCCCGACACGACCGAAAAAACGCAGGCCGCCGGAAGTTTTATCGATAGTCTGAACTTCGAGTGAGCTACTGCCGGAATCGTACAGGATGCTCGGCGGCAGCAGAACCCCCTCAATGTAACTGAAATCACCTGTGGGGATATTGAATGCCGTCAGGAATGCCGTATCGTCCCGTATTGTGGACTGGGTAAAATCCAGATACGGACTGAGAGAACCGAAGAGTACATCACCGGAATTGAAGACGAATCCATTGCCCCAGGCCACCTTGGTTTTCCCGGCTGTAAGCCGCCAGGATGGGAAATTAGCCTTGAACCAGAGCCGCTTGAGATTCAGTGCGGGAACTGCCGCCACCGACGATCCGCCGCTGAGATCCACAGGATAGAACTCCACCGCCACTTCGGCCCGCATATTCCGGTTGCCGGTGGAACCGATTCTCATGTCCGCCTTACCGCTTCCGGTGTAGTACCAGTTATCGTTCCGCCCTCTATAGACACTGTTGTAGAGTTCAAGGTTCATCCGAACCTCAGTCTCGGCGAAAGAGGAAACAACCCCTGCCAGGCCAAGGATGACCATAAACACGCCTGAGAGAAGTCGTCTTAAGCCCAATACGGTGTTTGATATCATGTCAGCCTCCGGGCCGTTCCTAGTACAGCGACCTCAGGGAAAACAGATCATCATTCAGCCGGGGATCTATCTCCAGTGTGTCGATACGCATTCTGGTGCTCGAGCCCCGGCGAAGCTGGTCTGCCATCACCATCTCGGTAATCATCAGACGACCGTCGCCGAAGGTTTCCACCTTGATAACATCCACAATCTTCAGGAGCCTTCCCGACCGGGCATAATACTCGGCCTCTCTCAGGACATAGTCTTCCTTACCCACCTTTACAATCTGTTTGGGATAGGGAACGTCCCGGCTGGTGGCGATCATCTCGATCACCCAGCAATCCTTACCGTCAACTATTTCGCTGCCGATCATCTCCACATCATACTTGTCCAGGGTATTGCGCCCCTCAGTGATGTCCTCATAGGAAATGTCACCGAACATGGACTGCTTCAACGCCGCCCCGTGCATGGGTATGATATCTTCGGCATCGGGGTAGAAGAGGTAGAGTTCGTCATCCACCCGGAGAATCTTCTGCCCTCTTTCCTCCACATTCGTGAACTCGATGAGAAAGTCCTGAGATCCCCGGGACCATGCCTTGTAGGTACTCCGCTTCTCTCCGAAGCGGTCCTCGGTAATCATCGTTCCCTCGCTGTACATGGTGTCAAAAGTCTGGAGCTCGTCCATTTTCCGGATGACCTCTTCCGCCGTCTGCGAGAATGCATTCACCGCAATAGCCGTCAGGGTAATCACCAATATCAAAAATCTCTTAAAGTTCATATTTTTCTCCAATTCCTAAACGTGCCGCAGCGCTTCCACCGGCGTAATCTTCGCCGCCCGGCGAGAGGGCCACCAAGTGGCCAGGCCCGTGACAACGAGGGAGTAAACAAACACCATTACAGTGGACTTGAAGTTCAGCACCGGATAGAGAATGGCACCTATACCCATGCTGTCCATGCCTTCCATGGCTTTGGCAAAAGCATCGATTCCGACAACTCCGAAGTATGCAGTCACACCAATACCGATTGCGATCCCCACCAGGGCACCTACGATGCTGATAAAGAGAGATTCCAGAAAGAAGAGCTTCACCAGCTGCCTGCCTGTCATGCCCATGGCCCCAAGAGTGCCGATTTCCTTCATCCGCTCGAAGATTACCATGATGGTGGTGTTGACAATCACCGTACTGGCCAACAGGAAGAATATGATGCCGATGATGTCGTAGATTTTCACCGCC
This sequence comes from Spirochaeta sp., assembly GCA_030635565.1. GTDB lineage: Bacteria > Spirochaetota > Spirochaetia > DSM-2461 > DSM-2461 > UBA2779. Next base: position 10,583 of record DAOVYP010000001.1, read on the forward strand.
AGATCGATCATGGCGGCCATGCCGTTCACTTCCTTGTAGTCCCATACATTTAACGGCACATCGGAAGAGAGAATCTCACCGAGTCTGGCGGCCACAGCTTTGGGTGAATCCACCTTCTTATCCACTTTGATAAGAATTTCCTGCACCTGTTCCGGCAGCCAGAGGAATCTCTGAGCCGTGTCCAGGGGTACCTGGAACATTACCTTCTCCAGTCCGGTCATCGGGAGGGAAATCATCCCGACTACCGTGAAGGTGAAGGCGTTGCTGCCCCGGGATCCGGACTGGGAGAGAACGGTGAACTTTCCACCCATTCCTATTCCCAGTTTTTCGGCCAGAGCCCGTCCGACAACGGCTTCTCTCGTACCCGCCTCGGGAAGCCGGCCCTCGACAAGAGTCCTCCCGTAGTCCTGGTAGGAGGCTTCCCGATCGAAGTCCACTCCCATGCCCATAACATTGACTTTCTCGTCACTGCCTATGCCGCCGATGGGCACCCGGCCGGGGAAATTGATCCGCGGGCTGGTCGCGGTCACCGCTGGATCAGCCTCGATGATATCCAACAGGGATTCGAAGTCCGGAACGGCCAGGTGCATGGGATTGAGCCGTTCATACTTGTCGAAGTCGGAATGGCGCACCCTCACGGCGCCGGTCATGTAGGTCCAGAGGTTCTGTTCCATGTCGTTTGTCATGCCGGCAAGAAATGCGAATAGGAAGACAATGGCGAATCCGGCGATGGCGATGGCGGTACCGGAAAGCAGACTCCGCCGCTTGTTCCTGGCGATATTGCGCAGAGCAATCTTATAGATTTTCATCACTCCCCTCCTATTGGAACCGCAGGCTTGCGGGAATATCCAGTCGCAGGATGCGATGGGTGGAGAAAGCGGCCACCAGGACGGCCATTCCCACCCCCATGAAGAAGGCGATAATCATGCTGGGAATATCCCAGACTCCGTACATCTGTCCCTGGATTCGATATCCGAAGCTGGCCTCACGGAGAAGGAAGGTATAATCGATTCCCCATTTCACCAGGGGCCATGTCACCAGAGCACCCAGGCCTACGCCGTAAAACCCGCCGAGCAGGCCGATTCCGGCGGATTCCCAGAGGAACATGGCCCGGATCTGCCGGTTTCGCATTCCCAGAGCACGCATCATCCCCAACTCCCTCACCCGCTCATAGACGGCCATGAGCATAGTATTGGAGATACCTACACCCGCGATAATGAGGATAAGAAAAATAATCATGCCGGAACTTCCGGCCTTGGCCTGAGAGATGGCGATGAAGTCCGCTCCCAGGATACGCCAGTCAAGAGCCTCAAGACCCATTGCCTCCACGTCGGGGACCAGAGCGGCGAAGTCAGCATCGGCCCCGTTAAGAGTACCGAAATTGACGTTCACTTCGGTAACGGTACCATCCATCTCAAGGAATTCATCCGCCACCGACAGAGGAAGAAACATGCCCGAACGGGTAATCTCGGGATTCGGGCAATTGACGATGCCAACAATTTCCAGATCAAAAACCTGGGCATAACCGTCCTTCGTCTGGGTTTCCACCAATACGGTATGGCCGATGCCGGCCCCGATATCCTCTGCGAGCCAATGGCCCAGGATAAGTCCCTGCTCTCCATCGACGAGCCATGACCCCTCGCTCAGGCTTTCCCGGAGCTTGAACACATCAGCATCCAGCACCGGGTCGATGGCGGTGAATCGGCCTGGTATACTGCCGTCTTCAGGGAAAGGATCCTTGTAGAAAATTAAATCACCGCCGAAGCTGATCCGGGGGGAATAGCCGGCACCGGTGTTCTCAAGAATCGGGGTGACGATTTCCGGGTCGAAGGATTTCTCCAGCGGGAAGGTTTCACGATCATCCCAGTATCCTTGAGCCATGATGCGGCCGGTGGCGGTCTCGTAGAGCCGAAGGTTGGTTTCCGACTCGTTATCAATGCCGGTCAATAATGACCTTATGACAATGAACATCATCAGCCCATAGGCGATGGCTCCGGCGGTAATCATGGTCCGCTTCTTGTAACGGGCCAGGTTCTTGAATGCCATTTTCGGCAGGAAGGTCACCGAGACCTCCTTGTGTCGCTCTGAATCTCACCGTCGTGAAGCTGTACCAGCCGTCCGGCAAAATCCATCACCATGGGATCGTGGGTGGCGAAGATGAAAGTGCTCTGATGCTTCTCGTTGAGTTCTTTCATCAGTTCCAGAATTTCATTGCCGGTAGTGGAGTCCAGATTGGCCGTAGGCTCGTCGGCCAGTAGAATCTCGGGATGCTTGACGATGGCCCGGGCAATGGCCACCCGCTGCTGCTGCCCGCCGGATAACTTGCCCGGCCGGCGGTCTTCCATGCCCTCCAGGCCCACTTCCTTCAGGATGGCCATGGTACGATCTTTCGCCTCGGCATCGTCCACACCCATGAGGTTCAGGCTGAATGCCACGTTCTCAAAAGCGGTCAGTACGGGAATCAGGTTATAGCTCTGAAATACGAATCCCAGGTAATCCCGCCGGAAGGCTGCCTGTGCGTCCTTCTTCAGGTCCATCACCGATTCACCATTGATTGTGATATCTCCGGAATCCGCGGAATCGATGCATCCGATGATATTCAGCATCGTGGTTTTACCCGATCCTGAAGGTCCGGCAATGGAGATGAACTCACCCCTCTCGATATCCAGGGAAACGCCCCTGAGAGCCTTCACTTCGCTGTCTCCAGCCAGATAGGTTTTGTACAGATCTTTAACCGATATCATCTTGTCCTCCTTCTCTTTTTTCGGGAGTCACTGGGTCTTGTTTGTCCGTTTCAGTCGGCGGCTCATGTCGTATATCCGGAACGGCACCCGTTGCGGCTCCATAGGCGGCAGTCCCCAAAACCGTCCCCAGGTTCATCGACTCCAGGGCCGATGCCGGGGCCAGGACGAGGCCGCCCTTGTTTCTGATGCTCTCATAAATCATGTTCATCGCACGCAGCTGCAGGGCTGTCGGGTTGTCCTTGTATGTGTCGGCGGCTTTCCGGAAGGATTCGGCGATATCGGCCTCGGTGGAACCGAGGATTACCCGGGCCGCCCGTTCCCTCTCAGCCTGGGCCTGGCGGCTCAGGGCATCTTCCAGCTCCTTTGGAACCAGGATTTCCTTGAATTCCACCGAGATGATGGTGATGCCCCAGGGATTTGTCTTGGCATCGACGATTTTCTGGATCTCCTCGCCGAGCCTCTCCCGCTCACAGAGGAGGGAAGTGAGAGAGTTCGAGCCGATGCTGGAGCGCAGGGCCGTCTGGGCACTCAAAGCCACGGCCTGTTCGAAGTCCTGCACCTCGAGGACGGCCTTCTCGGCGTCCCAGATCATCCAGAAGGCCAGGGCGTCAACATGCACAGGCACGGTATCGATGGTGAGGCTTTTCTCAGCCGAAAAATCGGTTACCCGGATCCGGGTATCCACCATGCCGGCGATGGAATCCAGAAGGGGGAAGAGAAATATCACCCCGGGACCCCTCACCCGATGGAATTTTCCCAGCCTCAGGATCACCACTTTGTCCCACTGCTTGATCACCTCAAATCCGGGCGCAATGAGAAAACCCAGCGAAAGGACACTTGTAGCGATGGACACACCCGTGCCGTAAACCACCGATGATGAGGCTGATACTCCTGCGACGATGGCGATTACCACCGGCCAGTACGGGAAAGCGAACAATAGAGCGGCGGCAGCCAGAACCCCCGCTGCCAGATAAACCAAAGCCTCAGGGTCGGGATCGATGGCGATCAGACTCTGCAGGGCCAGGGCTGCGCCGAGGAACAGGAACACAATAAAGGTCGACAGCGTGTTAAACCTGAAATGTCCGCGAAAATGTTTCACCGTGGTAACAGTAGCCTCTGATGACGACAGTTCTGAACGGGATCGGATGAACTTCTGTAGATTCATATTTTCACATCCTCCTTGAGGGTATCGAGATGACCGATGATATCTTCCACGACAAAGCCGTAGGCTGATGCATTCGCCAGAAAGGACCTGACGAGAGAATCGAGGATGTTCGCCCTCTCCTCCAGGCTGAGATCGATTTTCTTGTCGCTGATGAAGGTGCCTGTGCCCTGCTGGGTGTTAACGATCCCCCTGATTTCCATCTCATTGTAGGCCCGGGCCACGGTATTCGGGTTGATCTGGAGGTGGACCGCAAGACTGCGAACCGTCGGGAGCTTCGATCCCTTCCGGAGCCTTCCGTCGGCGATGGCCATCTCCACCTGTTTTATCACCTGGCGGTAATAGGGAACACCGCTTGTCAGGTCGAGGATGAAATCCAGTCCTTCTGTGTATCGTTCGGCTGTCATTCTTCGCCCCACTTCTTGTACTAATAACATAATACAATATTGTTTTAGATCAACAATTCAGAGTTGTCAAGGGTTTTCTGTATTTTTTAATGAATCCAGACCTTTAGTTTAAGAACCTGCCCTCCGAAGATGAGTGTGGGTAGGAACGCATATGCAGATACCACTGATAAATCCCGACAGCAGATTCAAAGTAATCTGGGAAATTTACATTCTCATCATGACCGTCGCCGTCACCATAGTGGCTCCGCTGATGGTGGTGTTCAAACTCGTCATGACACCGTTTTTCATCAATTTCGACATACTGGTTACTTTTACTTTTGCCGCCGACATCATAATTCATTTCAACACGGCATTCAGATTCCGACACGAACTGATTACCGACCGCAAGGCCATAGCCAGACGCTATTTGAAGGGATGGTTTCTTATCGATCTCCTGGCCACCCTTCCCATCACCTGGATTTTCATTTCAAGCAAGTATACGGCACTTAACAGGATCTTCCGTTTCTTCAGACTGACCCGTCTCTTCAAGCTCTTAGGGAGTACAAAAACATTGAACCGGGCCAAGAAACTCAGTTTCATCAATCCTGCGTTGATGCGTCTCTTCGTCCTGATATTCTGGATTCTTGTGGCGGGTCATTTAGTAGCATGTGGATGGATTTTCATTGACGGTGTCGGTAAGTACACCTCCGGCGGTGAATACACATCCAACGGGGCGGTGTATCTTGAGGCGTTCTACTGGACTGTTACCACACTCACAACGATTGGATACGGTGATATCACTCCGGCCAATCCTGTTCAGTTCATTTACGTCATTATCATCATGTTCATGGGTGCGGCCATTTACGGTTTCATCATCGGTAATATCGCCAACATCATCGCCAACATCGACGTGGCCAAGAGCCAGTTCCGGGAAAAAATCGAGAATATCGATACCTTCCTCAAGTACCGGGATATTCCCGGCGATCTCCAGACACGCATTCACGACTACTACGATTATTTATGGGAAAGCCGACGGGGTTACGAGGAATCGAAACTTCTCCGAGATCTGCCCACCTCTCTGAAGACTCAAGTGGCATTCTTCCTCAATCGCGATATCATCGAAAAAATACCTCTCTTCAAAGATGCATCCCGGGAGTTTATCCGGGATATCATCCTGAACCTCAAGCCGGTGATATATACGCCGGGAGACGCCATCATCACCTATGGGGAAATCGGCTATGAAATGTATTTCATCAGCCGCGGGGAGGTGGATGTTACCAACGAGGAAGGCACTGTTACCTATGCCACCCTTTGCTCAGGGCAGTTCTTCGGTGAAATCGCCCTGCTTCTGAGCACCCCCCGGACCGCTACAGTCAAAGCCCGTGATTACTGCGATCTCTACGTCCTGGACAAGGACACCTTCGACAACATCCTCCAGAGATATCCCCGTTTCGCCAAGAACGTGGAAGAACTCTCGGATGCCAGAAGGAAGGAGCTCGGGCTTGAAAATGATGAGGCCGATTACATCGAAATTGTAGAAGAGGGCAGCTCCGAAGCCTCGGGGCCCGTTCCCGAGGCACTGGAAACTCCGGTTCACCAGCTGCTGGAAGATAATGTAGTGAAAATCAGTTGGCTGCCGCTGAGCGGTGCCGACAGCTACGAAATCATCCGCCGTTCCACCGGTGAAGACAAATGGAAGCGTTTGAGTTCATCGATGCGCAATCCCGTCTATCTCGACCTCCACACGGTCAAGGGAGAAGTGACCTACCGCATCCGGGGAATCAACCGCCATGGTAGCGGAAAGTGGAGCCCGTCGCTGACGATACGTATTTCCTGATGCTCAGGCCGAAGAAGGTTCCCGATCCTCCCTGACACCGGCGGCTGTTGAGAACCGCTCGGGGATGTGAATAAGATCCCGGGGCTTGGAGCCGTTGGCCGGACCGACGATACCCCGGCGTTCCATCTCTTCCACCAGCCTGGCTGCCCGGTTGTAACCGATCTTCAACCGGCGCTGCAGGTAGGATGCCGAGGCTTTCTGTGAACTCACCACGATTTCCAGGGCTTTACCATACATCGGATCGTCGCCGGAGGCCGATTCAAGCTGAAATTCCTCATCCTCGTCGCTATCAATAAACATCTCATCATCAATATAATCCGGTTCTCCCAGGGTTTTCACATGGTCGGCTATGCGCTCCACTTCCTCTTCGGCGAGGAATGCCCCCTGCATTCGCGAGGGGAAAGGATCCCAGGCGGAGGTGAAAAGCATGTCCCCACGGCCCAGGAGTTTCTCGGCGCCTACGGCATCGATGATAATGCGGCTGTCAGTCTTGCCGGCTACCATGAAGGCGATACGGCTGGGGAAGTTCGCTTTAATAAGGCCTGTAATGACATCCACCGAAGGACGCTGGGTGGCCAGAACCAGATGTATACCCACGGCCCGGCTCATGGCGGCCAGACGGGCCACAATAGCCTCAAGCTCTTTGCCGCTGGTAGCCATCAGGTCGGAGAATTCGTCTACGATAACCACGATATAGGGCAGGGGTTCGGTGGCCAGTTTTTTGTTGTTCACTCTTTTATTGAAGGTCTTGATGTCCCGGACGCCCAGGGTGTCCAGCAGGGAGTAGCGCCGCTCCATCTCGCAGAGACACCACTGGAGAGCCTGAAGAGCCCGTTTGGGGTCGGTGATGACCGGGGTGAGAAGATGGGGGATGTCGTTATAGAGCTTGAGTTCGACAATCTTGGGATCCATCATTATCATCTTCACTTCCCGGGGTGTGCGGGAGTAGAGGATGGATCCGATGAGGGAATTCACGCAGACCGATTTTCCCGAACCGGTGGCACCTGCAATCAGGAGATGGGGAGTGCGGGTGAGGTCGATTATCTGATTACCTCCGCTGTTGTCTTTACCCAGGATGACCGGAATACCGGCATCGGACTCCCGGAACTCCTCGGACTCAACCATGGAACTGAAGGATACAATGGCCCGCTTCTTGTTCGGCACCTCGATACCCACGGCGTGCTTACCCGGAATGGGGGCGATGATGCGAACCCGGCTGGCGGCCAGGCGCAGGGCGATATTGTCCTGGAGATTGACGATGCTGCTGATCTTCACTCCCGGTGAGGGCAGCAGTTCGAACATGGTAATGACCGGTCCCTTGCTGATGCCGGTCACTTTGGCTTCTATCTTGAATTCCTTGAGGGTTTGCTCCAGAACCTCGGCGGATTTCCGGGTGTTATCATCAATCGATGAAAAATCAGATTCGGGATAGTCGGCCAGAATACCTTCGACAGGCACATCGTATTTTTTGCGTTTCCCGGGTCGTGATTTGGGCTTGGAACCGAGAATGATACCTTGGGGTTCAGTACCCTGGGGATCAAGTTTTTCCGAGATATCGGCGATGTCCCGGTCTTCTTCGGGAAGCATTTCGACCGGTTCCGATTCCAATTCCATTTCCGGCAGTAAATCACCAATTGCCTCCCCTCGGCCGAGAACGTCATTTAACAGATTCTCATCGGATCTGTTGTCCCCGGGGACAGGAAATGCGGACTGATTCGGCATGTCATTAAAATCTTCGGCGGCAAGGACAGTCCCTCCGGTCAGAGCCCTGCGGATGAGATCCGAAATAGCCGGGTCTCCGGAGGGAGAATCGGGGAACAAAGGCTTTTCGGGAGCTGATTGAAAACGTGGACTGTTATCCGTTATCGGTTCGGGAGCTTCGGGAAAAGAGGGAAACGCCATGGCAGGCCGGTCTTCCAGGGTAGGCTCTTCAGCTCCGGCGGGAGTTCCATTTTCAACACTTTCCCCAAGGCCGAGGTAGCCGAGTATTTCACCAATCCTGAGCTTCAGTTCTTCAGCTGAAAATAATGCATCCGCCGGATCGGTGTATAGGGATGCCAGTTTAACAATACCCGCAATCTCCATTGCCAGAAGCAGAATGAACAGAGCGGAGGCGGGGAAACGGCCGAAGGCATCTATCAGGATACGGGGTGCCATAAAATGGGTTTGGTCGGCGAGTACCTGGAACAGCACGGCTGATGTAAGGAATGGAACCGGGGAAATCCACAGCAGCATCATCGTTCGCCCGGGCAGGCGTCCTGATTTGATGAGGATGCCGCCGACAAGTAGAAGTAATGGGATGTACAGCGAAGCCAGGTGGAAGCGCTCAAACAGAAAAATCCCGGGTAGCGCCAGAACGGTCTCGGCTTTCAGTATTGCCATGAGGATAACGAGAAAAAAATATGAGGCAATGATGAAACACACATGGGCCAGGCGTACGGGATTCAATCGACGTTCAGGCATCAGGGAAGAGCCTCCTCCCCTCGATTATCGGAGCCGTCGACTCAAGGCCTTAGTAAGGGTCTTATATTCCGAAGTGGAGAAGACCCCATACCCCCACGGGAATCAGGTACAGTGCGAAGACCCACAGCCGTCCATTGGCGATCAGCCGGAGGAGCAGCCTCAAAGAGGCATATCCTGCCGCCAGCGCGGCAGCGAACCCGACTATGAGAGCTATTGGCGGAACGGTATCGGAGAGGTCCGCAGCATCTTTCAGTGATAACAGAAAGGCACCGCCCACTGCCGGTATCGAAAGCAGGAAAGAGAATTCTCCTGCCGCTTTGCGATCCATTCCCCACAGAAGCCCTGAACCGATAGTGATGCCCGAACGGCTGATACCGGGAAATACCCCGAGCCCCTGGGCGGCCCCCATCAGCAGAGCCCGAATCCAGCCGATGTTCTCAATATTACGGCTGCCCCGGGAGCGAATTGTTACGGCCAGGATAACGGCGGTAACAAGCAGCAGCGCCGATACAATTCCCGGTGCCTCGCGGACATCGAGTCGGGAAATTCCCAGTCCGATAACGGCGGTAACAAGAGTGGCTCCGGCGAGCTGCATAGCCAGCACCAGATTCGGTTGGTCTTTCTCTTTGTTTTTTCGGATTAAGAACCGATACAGTGCTGCAAGTATGCCTCCAATCCTTTTCCGGAACACCCAGATGACAACCACCAGGGTGGCGACATGAAGTATCACGTCGAACAGCACCGGTATCTCTTCCAGGTCCATCAAGGCACGGGCCAGCACCAGATGTCCGGAGGAGGAAACGGGAAGAAATTCGGTAACTCCCTGAAGAAGACCCAGCAATGCGGCCTGTATGGCGGTCATTTAATTCACCTCAATAAATTCAAGACCCCATTCCTCATGAAGGGAACGGGGAGATTCACCGGCGTAAAGATAGCCGTAGATTGTTGCGGCGGACAAGACTTTTTGTATGTAGCTCCGGGGTTCCTCGACAGGAAGGCTCATCCCGAACAGGTCATCACCCAGGCCGGGACTGTCCCTCCGCCAGGTTCGAATCCTTCCACCCCCGGCATTGTATGATGCCAGGACATCGGTCCATCCGAATGTCCATTCACGTAAAAACAGCCAATCCAGATAGGCTGCCGCCAGTATCAGGTTCGTCTCCGGGTCCATGGGATCCGAGTCATCCGGCAAATGTAAGCGTCGCACCCATTCCTCCCAGGTGGCCGGCATGAACTGTGCCAACCCCTGAGCTCCCGACCGGCTGACGGCACGGGTATCCCAGGCACTCTCGGTCCTGACAAGCCCAAGAAGAATTTCGGGAGGCAGTCCCTCCCCTATCGCGATATCGGCGACCAGCGTCCCGAAAGGAAGGGGATAACGGAGAAGCAGATCTTCCCGGGTGGGATGGAAATCCTCCCGGCTCCAGAGCAGTCCGGCAATTCTGATGGAAACCCTCGGATCTTCATCCGCCAGTGCATGGGATGTCATCCTGATCGTTTCTGCCGAATAGAGCTGTGGATTTTCCAGAACCGCTTCGGCGGAACGTCGGATGAGACCCCATCGGAGGAAGAGATGAATGATGAGATCGTCATCACTTTGCCCGCCGGGAACATAGTCGGCGGAAGGTTCACCGCCGGATTCAACTCCGGGCTGTATAACGGCAAGCGCAGGAGTGAGGCTGCGATTCAGGAGACCGGCGGCCCTCAGACCTGGCCAGTCCAGTGGCGCCGCCTCGAAGGCGGTTTCCAGATATTCCACGGGAGTTACGTCTCCGTTCAAGCGGCCTTCATAGCCGGCAAAAGCCAGGATCCAGGCCGCCCTGGCTCGGATTCCGGCGGGCCACAGAGTTCCCCAGTCCCGGTAACTGCGTTCCAGGACATCCCATTCTCCCCGACGTACCCGCCGGTGAAGAAACTCATCCAGACGGTCATCGAAACGGTCCGCATCCTCCCAGGTCCCGATTGTCCAGGAGAATGCTTCCAGTTCTTCCGCCAGTGTAAGTCCGTAATCCTCATACATCACCTTGAGCCGGAACCACATGGCCCGATCCCGGTCCAGACCCTTCGGTACAGCACCGGCGGCCATGATGAAGGCCGATGAGGCCTCCCTGTAGGCTTTAAGCTCCCTGAATAATCGGCCGGCCTGATAAAGGGCGCCGAAGCGCCTGGACCCTGCCAATAACTCGGCCCATACTGCTTCCAGTTCGGCCCCTCGAGCGGCTTGCGCCATTTCTGCGAACACCGGCGGCGGCGCTTCAAGATCACAGATTTCTTCCGGGGCGGCACTTGCCGTCAGCCAGTCCCGGTACGCATCAAGGGCGGCCCGTTCCTCCCCCAGTGCATAGGATAATCGGGCATCAAGGAGGCGCCGATAAGCCGGACTGAGGGCGCCCACGAACTCCAGGGGAAGCAGGGCCAGGGCCGAGGGGTCGGAGCAGTGCAGCACGAATCGCTCCAGGATCGCTATGGTTTCCGGACTCTCATCACCCCTGCGCAGGACCGCGGCCAGAACCGGCGCTTCCCAGGGCTCTCCCCGGAAGGCCTCCAGCTCAGCTGCCAGGGCCCGCTCCCTGCCTTCCGAGGCCAGAACAGAAATTCTTGCCTGCCTCAGCTTTTCATCCGGACCGTAACGCTTTTCCGCTTTTTTCAAGGCCTTAAGGGGGTTGCGAAGGGCTCCGGGATCATCGATGAGCAGTGAGGTCAGGGATCGGGTACCGAAGGGTGCTCCTTTGTTTTCCGCCGAACGAATCCGCAGCTCCCTTGAGAGAGCGGTATGGCCGGCTTCATCGGCGGCGGCAGCCAGGGCGAACCAGGCGCCCTCCCCGCCCTGCCGACCGAGACGATAAAGTTCTGAAGGTGAACCCGAAACGGCATCTCTTATCAGGGGGCCGAGGTCCGACGGAATCGGCATCTCCGGCCGACAGGAGATCAGTAATATAACAAAGAGAAGAAGTATGATTCGGTTGTTCTTCAAACTGCGGCTGTTTCCGTCAATGAATACGAAACCGGCGGAGGCTGGAGTTCCTGTCTGCCCCAGTCGGTAACCCTCAAGGTGAGCCAGAATACCAGGGCGAGGCCCGCGACGACGAACAAGATGCCCAGAACCCAGCGCAGCCGAACATCTTTCAACCGGCCACGGCCTGAAGAAGATCGGACGGTCCCCTCCACCTCATCGGGAATGGTCATCTCAAGGCGCTCCAGCCTTCCGCTATCGGAGTGACGAACCGTTACGGAAAGAAGTCCCGTCGTACCGATGACGGCATCGAGGTGCAGCTCGGTTTCACCTGAATCCACGGGAAGATCCGGGAACCGCACCACGCCGATTCGGACCGGCGTGGTACCGTCAGGTGGATGATAAAAGAACTGAATATCGGCCTCGTCCTGCTCCTCGGTAGCGGGAACCAATGAGAGGTTGCGCGTATCCGGGTCACCATGGCGGAAAATGGGGAAATACTCTCCGTCTGCCAGGCGAAGGCTTATCCGGGTTGATCCTGTACCGTCATTCATGACTTCATCCTAGGTGTGCCGCCGTCGATCGTCAAGAAGTTGATTCCTTGACAACCCGTAATTCGTATCGACATAATTGCTTACATGCAAATTCTCCCTGTCCTTGTCATTGCCTTCATCTCCATCTCAGCCGTTATAGCCCTCTCCATCGGGTTGAGATCCAGCAGCGAGAAAAAGAAGAGTGCTGAATCGAAATCCGTCGTCAAGGATCGTGAAACCATTATCAAGGATGCCAATCGCCGTCTGGCATCCAATCCGAAAGATTTGGTAGCTCTGGAAGCTCTGGCCGACCTCTACTATCAGGAAGGCGAATACAAGAAAGCTATGCGAACCTATCAGCTCATCCTCGATCAGGCCGGATCCTCCCCTGAAGTGAATGATGGTCGGCTCAATCTGCGCTACGGCCTGTCGGCCATGAAATGTGAAGCCTGGTCGGAAGCCTACAAGGGATTGGTGATTGCAAGGAGCAGGAACCCGGAAGGAATCGAGGTAAACGTGAACCTCGGAAAGCTGGAGTTCATGCGAAAGAATTATGAAAAGACGGTCGGCTTCTTCAAGCGGGTTCTCAGGATTCAACCGGACCATGCCGACTCCCTGAAATTTCTGGGGCAGAGCCTCTACCGCCTGAACCGATTTTCCGAAGCCGTACCATATTTGAAACAGGCGGTGGTGGCCCGGCCGGAAGATAAGGAATCGCTCTATGCCCTGGCCCGTTGTCAGTACGAGATACCTCAGCTTGATATGGCCCAGAAAATCTTCCGACATCTCCGCACCGACCCGAAATGGGGCCCCAATGCCGCGCTGTATTCGGGAACCATTTTCGCCAAGAAAAGGGAATGGGACGAGGCGATTACCGATTACCAGATCGGTCTGCGGCATGAGAACGTCACCGGAGAACTGCAGCTTGAACTGAAATACCGTCTGGCCGAGGCCTTCAATCAGAACCAGCGGATCGACCGTGCCCTGGCCCTGCTCAACGAAATTTACGAGACGACGCCTGAATACAAGGATGTGGCCGTCCAGATTAAGCGGTACCGGGAACTCAACTCGAACAAGAACCTGCAGATCTATCTTCTGGCACCGACAAATGAGTTCATCGCCCTTTGCCGGAAGCTCACCCAGATGATGTTTCCCAGGGCAAAAATCAAGGTGAATGACATGAACGTTCAGAAGACTGAATATGTTGATCTGATCACCGAAGTTAAAACCCATAAATGGGAAGACATCGTTCTCTTCCGCTTCATGAGAACAGAAGGTCAGGTGGGGGAATTGTTCGTACGCGACCTCTATGCACACTCGAAGGAGCTGCATGCCGGCCGGGGATTCTGTTTTACAGCCGGAAACTTCACCGGAGAGGCCGTACGCTTCGTCGAAGCCCGACTCATCGATCTGATCGATAAACCGGCACTGATGAAAATTCTCAAATCGATCGATTCCGGCTCTCTCACCGGCCTGCCTTAACTGATCTTCAGGAGAACAATGTGTCTCTCGTCATTCAATCCCGGAACCTCGACAGCCCGAATTTTTCCGGAAACCAGTCGATCCGCCACAGCAGCCAGCTCTGATTCAATAACGTCCTTCCGCCCCTTGTAAGCTGCGATTGTTCCCCCAGGTGAGAGAATTGACCCAAGTACATCCAACAGGCCGTCATCCACCGCCGACCAGGCCCGGAATGTAATCACGTCGAACAGATCTCCACCACCGACTTCTTCCACGGTCTTTTCCAGTACATTGATGTTGTCCAGACCCAGGGTGAGAACGGCATTTCGAAGGAAGCCCGCCCGCCGGCCTGAGCGTTCAATCAATGTGATATCGACATCATTCAGCCAGATGGCCAGGGGAATCCCCGGAAATCCGGCTCCCGATCCTACATCCGCCAGACTACGGGGCCCGAGTTCCCGGATCACCTCAAGACCGCTCAGGCTGTCCAGCACATGGCGACCGACGATATCCTCCCCGGGAGCAATCAGGCCGTATTTCGGATTCCAGAGCTCAATCTCGGCGATATACCGCTCCAGTTTTTCAACCCTCTCTCCGGAGGATTCCAACCCGAGCATCTTCAAACCATCTAGCAAATCACCCATCATTATTTACCGACGCAGAATTCTGAGAACACAGTATTCAACACATCCGTTCGTGTCACCGTTCCAGTGAGTTCTCCCAACGCATCAAGGGCTTCGTGAAGGTCTTCGGCCAGAAGATCCACCGGAGCATCTTCCCCGAGATCAATTCCGTCGGAAAATCGGTCCAGTGCGGAAACGGCCCTCTCCAGAAGGTTCTTCTGCCTGACCGAATCGATCACCGGCGCATCGGCTTCAGGAGCCGCACCCCCTCCAAGCGCCCTGGAACGGATTTCTTCCTCAAGTTCGGAGAATCCTTCTCCGGTAATGGCGCTCACGGGAATCCATCCCTCAGGAGCTTTCGGAGATATGTCCGACTTGTTCCAAACCCTGATAAGCCTGTCGCCGGCTTGAAGCCGGCCTTCGGCGATTCCGGCTCCCTCTGAGAGCACCGCCATCTCTTCCCGCTCCAGGGCTGCCGCGGCGGCCGGCCCTTCGGTTCCGTCGGCTACGGCCACCACCAGATCCGAGCCGGCAAGGAGATCCCGGGTCCGGCGTATTCCCTCGGCCTCAATCGGATCATCGGTTTCACGTCTCAGTCCGGCGGTGTCAATGAGCTGCAGGGGGATGCCGTCCAGGCTCACCCAGGCCTCCACCCAGTCACGTGTGGTACCGGGCCGCTCGGTAACGATGGACCGCTCTTCCCTTAGGAAGAGGTTGAACAATGACGATTTGCCTGCATTGGTCGGACCCGCCAGTGTCACCTTCAACCCGTCCCGGTAGAGCCGCCCGGTTTTCCAGGTTCGAATCAGGTTCCTCAGGGAATCACGGGATACCCGTATGAGTTCTGAGTCGAAGGGTACCGGTTCAGCCTCGTCCTCAGGATAATCCAGAGCCAGAGACGCAACCGCGGCCTGGTGCTTTACCGCATCCTTCACTTCATCAATAACCGATTTCACCGAACCGGCCAGCCTGGAGACGGCAAGAGCACGGGCCCGGTCGGTCCGGGCATCGATAATTTCACGAACCGCCTCGGCCCGGGTAAGATCCATTTTACCCAGGGAAAAAGCCCGGAAAGTGAACTCCCCCGGGGCTGCGTCCCTGAATCCGGCCCTCCGAAGGAGTTCCATGAGCCGGTCGACGACCGCCGGTCCGCCGTGGCAGGAAATCTCCGCCGAATCCTGACCGGTATAGCTCGCCGGTGCCCGGAATAC
>DAOVYP010000255.1 GCA_030635565.1 Spirochaeta sp.
GCTTTCGTATTGTGGTGAATGAACTGTCGCGGAGGTACTCTCCGTGAACTCCGAGTTCTACTCAAAGTAAGAATTCGGAGTTCACGGAGAGTACCTCCGCGACAGTTCATTCACCACAATACGAAAGCCGCTCCTGACGGGACGGCTTATTTATTGGGAGATGCTTCACCTGAGAGCAATTATTGAATGTTCAATTCCTGCCGGTTGCAGTCGATAAACGTTCATGAGAATTCTTTCATGGCTCCGAAAAGAGGCTCAGTCGCCGCATAAGCGGCCTCAAAGAGTTCTTTCAACGGCCCATATACCCCCTGGTTGTCCTTCCTTGGTTTGACGGATCTGGTAACCTGTATGAAACGGTCCACAGCGTCAAAACCCTCGAATACACCGCAGCCGACCCCACCAATAATGGCCGCGCCCATGCTTGTCGCTTCTTCCAGATATCGCGGAATCAGAATCTCGATATCAAAGATATCGGCCATAATCTGATTCCAGATCCCGCCCCTGGCACCGCCCCCGATGACGAGGAGCTGCTCGATGGGCAATTCGGTTCTGAGGATTCTCAGGATAATTTCCAGGTTCATGGTGATGCCTTCCAGAACGGATCTGAAGAGGTCTTCACGTCTGGTTTCCATGTTCAGATTCAGAAACGCCCCTTTGGCCTCCGAATTCCACCACGGGCTGCGCTCTCCCAGCATATAAGGAAGGAACAGAACCCCTCTGGCTCCCGGGGGTGACGATTCTATCAGTCGATCGATCCGCTTATAGGCACTCTCTCCTGCCTGCTTTGCCTCTCCGGCCTCCATCCGTGCCAGCTCATTTTTCAGCCATGTGTAGGAGCTGCCGGCCGTCTGCATCGAGCCGCATGGCTGCAGATAACCCGGGACAGGATGAGCCCAGGTGAATGTGCACATTTCCGGATCGGAAACAGGTTTCACACTCGTCGTCGAGATCCAGGAGGATGAGCCCAGATAATTGTAGGCTATGCCCGGACGTACCGACCCGGCTCCGACTGTGGCGCAACCACCGTCACCTGCGCCAGCCACGACAGGCGTTCCTTCGGCCAGCCCCGTTGCTTCGGCGGCTTCCCGGTTCACTTTTCCGATGACGCTGGTTGACTCGACCGCTTCGGGCATCATATCGATGGGGATTTGCACCGCTTCGAGTATGCTCTCGGACCAGCTCATCGTGGAAAGGTCAAAAGCATTGGTCCCCGATGCATCGTTGTATTCTGTTACCATCCGACCCGTCAGACGATAATTCATGTAATCTTTAGCGTTCAGCATTTTCCACGTATCCCGGTATACTTCAGGCTGATTGTCCCTGATCCACATCAGCTTTGTGATTCCATAGGATGCCGAGGCCCGGTGTCCCGTAATCCGATAAACCTCTTCCATACCGACACGCCGCTTCAGGACATCTTCCTGATCGGTGGAACGCTGATCACAGTAAAGGAGATGGCTTCGGAGAGCCCTCCCCTTCCTGTCAACTGGAAGGCAGCCCATCATCTGCCCGCTGAAACACACCGATGCGATCTCTTTTGTATCCAGCCCCTCCAGGAGTTTCCGGGAAGAGAGACAAACGGCTTTCCACCAGTCGTCGGGATTCTGCTCCGCCCAATTGCCATGGGAATAGATGGTCTCGTATCCAACCGTTTCACTCTTAATCAGTTCACCGTCCAAACCGAACAACGTCGCCTTGTTTCCGCTCGTACCCAGATCATGGGCCAGTAAATATCGATTCATCACCCCCATCATATACTGCATGTGCATAAATAAATCGTTTACTCGACGACGAAAGGGTATCCGTCTATCATCCTGTTAAAGGAGTCCGTAAATGCCCCGATTTCTATCTGTCTCCCTGAATCCGACATACCAGCGTACGATTTCCGTTCAGCGGCTGGAAAAAGGGGAAGTGAACCGTGCCCGGGAAACCCGATTCGATATAGCCGGAAAGGGTGTCAATACAACCCGGGTCCTGTCTCAACTGGGGGCATCCGTTCGCCATTTAACCCATCTGGGTCCGGAAAGGGAGCTGTTGCTGGATCTCTGTGGCCGTGAAGAATTGGAACTGGTCTGGGTACCCAGTGACTCTCACATAAGAACCTGCATTACGATTCTTGATGATGAGTCGGGAAGTACGACTGAAATCATTGAACCCACAGAGCCGGTAGATGTTACAACGGTAAGAAAAATTCGGGAATTGTTCAAAAGAGAGCTGAAAACTGCGGACTGGGTCATACTCTCAGGCACAAAAGCTCCGGGATATCCCTCAGACCTTTTCGCGGAGTTCTGTCATATGACTCATAAAGCCGATGTCCCGACGGTGGTGGATTTCAGGGGAGACGAGCTTATCGCCAGCCTTAAGGCAAATTTGCTGCTGGTTAAGATCAATCTGGTGGAATTTGTCACGACATTCCTCCCCGGGTTGGCCGTGAGCGAGCGTGACGATTCAGAAGCAATCAGAGAGGCCCGTGATAAATTATGCCAACTTTCTTTTGATGGCTCTGAATATGTGATTACAAGGGGGGCAAGAGAAGTTTTATTCGCCCGAAACGGCAGGGTAGAGTCTCTCGTTCCACCGCGGATTAACCCTGTGAATTCCATAGGATCAGGTGATGCATTCTGTGCCGGAGTCTCATTCAAGCTGGCCAATGGCTCTTCTCTGGAGGAAGCTGTTCGGGAAGGTGCCCGTTGCGGAGCGGTAAACGCAATGCTGCTCAAGCCGGGAACCCTGGAATAAGCAGTTTCGGAAAAATATAATTCACGATTGGAGAAAAATATGAAATTAGGATTTTTTACAGCGAATTTCTCGGAAAGGCCCCTCGAAGAAGTGGCCGAAATGGCGGCGGCCAAGGGCAAGGAAATCACGCTTTGAAGGCCCGCCTGGCTCCTGCATTCTTCAAACCCGGCAGGACAGACAAATTCGACCGTCAATTCAACGCCCTGAAGGAGAATCTTTCAGAACATGTTGAATGGCTTGAAGCCTTCAGTCTCGGGGACCCCGTCCCCGAATGTGAGGCGGTTGTCTTCCCGGAAATCATCGGCGAGGCCTATCGAAAGGCCGAGGCTTTCCAGTCTATCGATGTTCCAATCCTGATAATCACTTCGGAGTTCACAACAGTATCGATGTGGGATTGGGAAATCATCGATTTCCTGCGCGGTAAAAATGTCGAAACAATCGCCCCGTACAACCAGGATCAGGCCCTGTTCATCTGCCGGGCTCTGTCGGTGAAACGGAGCATGAGGAACACAAAGTTCCTGGTATTCCAGGATGATCCCGGAGAGGGATTCCAGCCTGCGATTTTTAAAAGCTTCTACTGGTGGGAGCAGGAATGCATCGCGGGACTCAAATCCAGATTCGGCCTGACAATCGAAAAACGCAGCCTGAAGGCCCTCGGTGCCTGTACTTCAGCTATCAGTGACGATACGGCGAGAACAGAATGGAAGAAGCGATCCTATCCGACAGGATCGGACTTCACTGAAGTGATGGCCCTTCATGCCATGAAGCTGTATTTGGCTATTAACGAGGAAATCGATGGTGACGACAGCATCGGCGGCGTGGGGACCAACTGTCTCAATGAATCCAGGTCCTGTTCAACCACACCCTGCCTGGCATGGGACATACTTTTCGAGGACAAGGGCCTGCTCTGGGCCTGCGAAGGGGATGTCCAGACATTGGCAACCAAGTTTCTTCTCTACAAATCCATCAGCGCCCCGATCATGATGTCGAACATTTATCCGTTCCTGATGGGAATGGCGGCACTGAAACATGAAGGGATTCCCAATTTCCCGGAAATTATCGAAAACCCCGACGATCATCTTCTCCTGGCGCACTGCGGCTACTTCGGACTCATCCCGAGATCGATGAGCAGCAATTGGGAACTTCGGGCTCCGGTTTTGGGCATCGTCAACGAGAAATCACACATGTTTAACGCCCGGTTCCCCATCGGTGAGGTGACCCTGGCCAAGATGAACGCCTCGCATAACCGGATCAGCGCCATCGAGGGTCGGCTCAAGGGTTATGTTCAGTATCCGGGATCCGATTGCCGCAACGGGGGAATTGTCGAAGTTCCCGATGGGAAGAAGATGGTTGAGAATGTCTTCTCCCATCACCAACTCGTCATGGTCGGGAAACATGCTGAGAAGATCGATTTGTTACGCCGGATTTACGGTATGAAGAGGGAGTAGACCTGAAGGTTACTCCACGACGGCGCTCTTAACGGTAATATCCTTCTCTTCATATGTTTTTCGCAGTTCCTCCGAAATGGAATCCGTCACCAGAAGATCGATCCGGGACGGCGCAGCAAAATTTATGAATGAATCGGTTTCCAATTTTGTATGATCGCAGAGCAGGATTACTTTTGCCGCTATCTCA
>DAOVYP010000068.1 GCA_030635565.1 Spirochaeta sp.
TTACCATCCCGCCGGCGGACGCAAGAGCCGAGAATCCGCTGATCTTTGTCAAGCCGTCGTTTCGCATAATCCGGATATCTCCCGGTATGACATCGAGATTCGCGAAAATCGGTACATCCTTTATTAACGGACAACGTTCTATGTGGAAACCGGCACCCAGTTCCGTCAGATTCTCCAGACCGCTGTGATCGGTCAAAGCCGCACAGTTGCCGAGATAGAGATCCTCCCCGACCCTAACCAGAGACGACAAGCCGTCCACTTCCGTCACAAGGGGATTCCCGGCTATTGCCAGATCCCGTCCAACTTGTTTCAAACCGGAAAGGCCGTCCAGCTCAGCTAGATCCGGATTGTCCCTGACTGACAGGTTGCCGTCCACGATCTCGAGACTTTCCAGACCGGCCAGCGTTGTCAGATCCGACCGAAAGATGCTCAGGCTCCCTGTGAGACGACGATAACCCGCCAACTCCGCGAGGGAGGCGGTATCCGTTATGCTATGGTCGCCGATCCAGACTTCCGTATTGGCGGTCTGCTGCCTGACCTTGAAACGGACATCGACCGGTACGGCCGGGAAGTTTTCATACTCACTGCCCAGGACATCGACTACGAGTCCACAATGACCGTCGCGGAATGAGGAATCGGTAAACGTCGTCTCGGAACTGCCGTTGAATAACACTTCAAAATGATCCTGATCAACATCGTACCGAGCCGTCAGAATGTTGACGGTGTTATAGCCCTTGTTTAGGAGTGGTGACAGGGTCCAATCACATATAGTCATTAGTGATCCGTATCTCATACGGAAGATCCCGTAGTAACCCTCGGTGTCGATTATCAGGATATAGAAATTCTCAGTATCCTGGATACAGAAAGCCATACCGTATCCACCCCAGCGATTGCCGGACTTTTTGAGCGTTTCGATCTCG
The DNA here is from genome assembly GCA_030635565.1 of Spirochaeta sp. Lineage (GTDB taxonomy): Bacteria > Spirochaetota > Spirochaetia > DSM-2461 > DSM-2461 > UBA2779. Next base: position 921 of record DAOVYP010000068.1, read on the forward strand.
TAGGTGTCCAGAACCGGGAGAAAATCGTCGCTCCAGACGATGAAGGAATAATTATTATGATCGGGATTGTTAGTACTGAACTGTATATAGTCGTCCGGATCGAGTTCCCACCAAATAGTGACCACGGGGACGGGTGGACTGTCATTAGACGGATTCGGGCATGACGGCAGGATCATCGCCGCCGCAATGATCAGCGGAATCAAGGACTTTTTCATCTGGTCCTCCGAAACCCGGCCGGACAGGACACCTCAGGGAGCCCCAATCGGTGCGATTCATTCGCCGGATCCGATGAGTAACCACCTTATAGTCTACAACTATTTACATGTAATATCCACGATTTCGCCAGACCTGATGTACGTTTGCGGGTAAACTACAGCCGTGTTGATGAGAAGGAGCCGGGCATCCGGCGAACAATTCGATCTAGGTAGACCGGATCATCTCGTGGCAGATGTAACTTCTTCGTGGGACTAGTCTTTGGAAACCTGGGCTGTCTACCTCTGATCAATGTGCTACGATCGGACCATGCGCTTTCCCCTGAAAACTGGACCAATTTCTGGGAGCAGATCAATAAACTATGGGAGAGGCGATATGAAAAGCGGACAGTATTCGGTTGAGAAGATCATCTCGATTCTGAACGAAATCGAATCCGGAATACCGGCAAAGTACATCTGTCGGAAGTACGGATTCACCGAGCAAACACTCTACCGTTGGAAGTTAAAGTACGGCGGAATGACAACGAGCGAAGCCAAACGGTTGAAGGCCCTTGAAGAAGAAAATGCGAGGCTGAAGAATCTGGTCGCGAACCAAGCATTAGAGATCGATGCTATGAAGGATGTTCTGTCAAAAAACTGACGAAGCCTCCTCAGAATAGAAGTGATACTCCCCCGGATCAAGGATCGCAAACCCAGAACATCGTCGAAACACCAAATGCCGACTACCCTTTCCGAATGAACGTCGAACGCAAAGATTGGGCGGCGTATGTCGGATTAGCTGCCAACAACATCGACTATCTCAATTTCAAAGACAATGTTCATGACCGGGGCGGATCGGAGGATCGCCTGGATCGAGACTTCGGCGTATGTGTACTCCCCCCCACAACTCTGAGCAGAATTCTGAGCAAAAATCCCGGCAAAACGATGCAAATACAGGAAAACGCAGGAAAGACAATTCTGCTAAAACCTTATATAATAGTAATTAGAAGAAGACATAGGAAAAACGGTGAAAGGTAGCCCCATGTCTGGGGGACAAGGGTCAAATACTATTCGGAAATCATGAGAATACGTTTCTCTCGTGATCAGTCTAATCCCAAGTGTTCAAGAAGTTGAACCGAATCGTGCATACATATCATCAATCTCAGCTTGGCTGTAGTTGTCAGTCATTTCCTCTGTGGAATGTCGTGTAACTCGCTTTATCAGGAAATCCGGAACACCTTCATGTCTCCAATAGGTTGTGAAAGCATGTCGCCATGAATGAAAACCAATGTTTCTGGTCTTACGTTGTTCCGGGGTGATTCCGATTCGCTCCATGGCATTGTAGAGCTGATCTCGAATGGCGTTATGCCCGAGGGGCGATAAACCTCCGTTGTTTGAGAAGACAAAACTGTCAGGACCAGATGTATATCCGTCAAGCTGAGTGAGGAGTTTGATAAGAAGCCGATCATTTATTGGGAATCGTTCGAGTATGGCACCGGTCTTTGTTGATTTTATCTTGCCAGTGACTAGATCAAGAGATTGAACTACTGAAATTGTCCCCAGGTTAAGATCGATATGTTTTTGTTGGATAGCCCGAACCTCGCCCATTCGGGCAGCGGTCTTCCAAGCAAATAATGATGCGGCACATCCGACAATATGACTATTCCAAACGACCTCCCAACCAACATCAGGAAAGAGTTTCTCAATCTCGTTTTTAGTTAAGATCCCTCTGCGTTTTTCATTCGCTCGAACTTGCTTCATACCTGGAAGTTTTACATTGGCAATCGGATTATCGAATAAGTCTCCAAGCCTTACTGCTTCCTTGAACATAGTTTTGAGCAAACCCATCACATCCCTGACGGTCTTCGGTGCCAATTTGGCTTCAGTGAGACTGTCAGCCCATTTCTCGACGTGCCGAACAGTTACTGAGTCCAACTTCATATTCCCAAAATACGGAATAATATGTTTTTCGATCACCTGCCGACTGATGTCGATGTAAGCACGTGAAAACGTTCGATCACGTTGACTCCGAAGATAAGAGCATAACGGCTTTTCGGGATCAGGACCCCAAACAAACCAGTTCGCAAAATAATCTCGAAAAATGTAGGACTTGGTTGGCAGAAGCCTTCCAGTTAGCTCAAGGTTCTTACAGAACGCTTTAGCCTCCGTCTTTTTCACCGTACCCGTGCTTTTTGCCGTTGATCGTTTGCCATCCGGAAGAGAAACCTGATAGTACCAAATCTGCTTTCCAGATTTCATTGTTCGAGGGAAGAGGTAGAACGGTTCACGGTATCCCATAAACTTGCTCCATTTAACGAATCTGCTCACATATTCTCTCACACCAGTGAGAATTAAGATAGGTCAGGAGTAAGGTCGGGAAATAAAACGTGCTCCTGCAAGCAATTAAAATCGCCAACAGAAGCACGTTATCTTGGGCCCACTAGGACTTGAACCTAGGACCGACGGATTATGAGTCCGTTGCTCTAACCAACTGAGCTACGAGCCCTGGATGCATTTACGGTCCGGGGAAACGCCGTCTCACTTACGGAAGAAAGCATAACTCCGGACAGAGGCATATCCTATCGATGACGAGACGTATCGTCAATCCACGGGGGGAGCAACCTGTTCCGATTTGGGTTCAGGTTCTCCCCCGGGGCTCCCGGCGCGGCCGGTTCCGATTTCTCCCGGGATTTCGCCCGGTTCTCGCCAGAGGTCAGTAAAAAACTGCGAAGCGAATACCCTTTGCTCAAATCTCCGCCTCGCGGTACTCTCATCGATACGATGAAACTGACACGATTCGCCGAACGGTTTTCCAAAAAATCGGGATCGGGGAGCTGATGGACGACCTCGGACAGGCCATGGACGGCCGCAGCGATATGCGTATGCTCGGCGGCGGCAATCCGGCTCATATCCCGGAGGTGAATGAAATCTGGCGGAGACGCAGCGCGGAGATTCTGGCCAACGGGGCCGAGCTCGAAGAAACTCTGGCGAATTACGATACGCCCCAGGGGAAGCATGCATTTCTGGATTCTCTGGCAGGACTGCTGAACCGGGAATTCGGCTGGAACTTGAATGCAAAGAATATCGCCGTTACCAATGGCAGCCAGATGGCCTTTTTTCTGCTGCTGAATCTCCTGTCGGGTACGGGCAGCGACGGATCGAAAAACAGGGTGCTCTTCCCCCTCTGCCCGGAGTACATCGGCTATGCCGACCAGACCATCGAAAATGGCATGCTGATCACACGGCCGGCGAAAATTGAACTCACCCGTCCCGGTTTCTTTAAATACAATGTAGATTTTGAGAATCTCGATGTCAGTTCGGATATCTCGGCTCTGTGCATCTCCCGGCCCACCAATCCCACCGGGAATGTCCTTACCGACCAGGAGGTGGCCCGTCTGGCCGGAATCGCCGGAGAGAAGGACATCCCCTTTATCATTGACAACGCCTACGGTGCACCCTTCCCCAACATCCTCTTCCGGGATGTGAAGCCCTACTGGGACAAACACGTAATTTTGAGTATGAGCCTCTCGAAACTGGGACTTCCGTCGGTTCGAACCGGAATCGTCGTCGCAGATGAATCGATTATTGAGGCGGTATCAGCCTGTAACGCGGTTATCAGCCTGTCCAACGGCAGCCTGGGTCAGGTACTGGTTCGTCCCCTCATCGAGTCCGGGGATATTCTGCGGCTTTCCAACGAAGTGATCCGTCCGTTCTACGAAGATCGCTCGATAGCCGCCGTTACCTCCCTGCAGGAAGCCTTCGGCGACGATATCCCCTACAGGATTCACGAGAGCGAAGGTTCCATCTTCCTCTGGCTCTGGCTGCCCGAATTGCCCATCAGTTCGGCTGAACTCTACGAGCGCCTGAAAGCCCGGGCTGTCCTGGTGGTGAGCGGTCATTACTTCTTTTATGGTCTTGACTGCCCATGGGCGCATGCCGATGAATGCCTCCGGCTCTCCTATGCCCAGGATCCGGTGAAGTTCAGGGAAGCGGCGACTATCATGGACGAAGGAAAATAAATGACCGCGAAGGATATAACCGATTTGAGCGGCAGCTCCCTGAGTCCTCGGGGATTCCACCGGGGTCTCAAAGACGCCCTGCCGATTATCTTCGGCTATTTTTCGGCGTCCATCGCCTTCGGACTGCTGGCCCGCAGCTCATCCCTCACCCTCTGGGAAACCCAGAGCTTCAGTCTCTTCACCTATACCGGTGCCGCCCAGTTCATGGCACTGAACCTTATCAACGCCGGCGCCTCGGGTCCCCAGATTGTCCTGTCCTACGGATTGCTGAACCTGCGCTACCTGCTGATGAGCGCCGCGGTGGCGAAGAAAGTGGATATTACCCGAATCTTCCAGCGGCCGTTGCTGGCCTTCGGGGTTACCGACGAGAATTTCGCCGTCACCACCGGCAACGAGGGACAGGTAACCCCGGCCTATCAGGGGGCGGTTGAGCTCGGGCCCTGGATCGGGTGGAACCTGGGAACCTTGAGCGGCTGGCTTTTCGGCTCTGTACTGCCGGCAAGTTTAAGTGCCGCGATGGTTGCCAGTCTCTACGCCCTGTTCATGGCTCTGCTTCTGCCTGACCTCAAGAAAGGCCTGCCCTGGATTATTACGGCAGCCTCGGCGGCGGCGGCGAATACAGTTCTGGAATTGTGGAGCAGCCTGGGGTCGGGATGGAGTTTTATTATCGCGATGATGGCAGGGACGATTGTCGGCATGTTGATTATCCCGGCGGCGCCGGATGATAGAAAGGCTGCGGCATGAGCGAATTGAATATCATGGCCGTCGTTTTCAGCGCCGCCGTTGTTAACTACCTGATAAGGGTGACGCCCTTTCTGATGACGAATTGGGAGAAAGTACCCCTGGTGGTTCGCCGTTTTCTTACCATTATGCCGACGGCGGCCCTGGGAGCCCTGATTTTTCCTGGAGCCTTCACATCCCTGGCGGAAACCGGTCGGCCATGGGCGGCCCTGGGGGGATTGGGCGCCGCCGCCCTGACGGCTCATTTCTCGAAGAATCTAATTATTCCCGTCGCTGCGGCGGTTCTGACAACCTGGGCAATCCTACAGTTCCCTTAAATCCCTGATTTCCTGGACAAAGGGGTCGACGACTTTCAGGAGTGCCTCCCGTTCCAGGCCGGCAACTTTGATGATGCCCAGTTTGTTGGTGGGATTCTCACCCCGTACCGAACCGAATGCCAGGATGTCCCCACCGGCATCTTTGATGGCCCCGGCAAGATTGGCGAGTTCGCCCGGGATGTTGGGCAGGAGGGCCGTCAGGCGAAGTCCCTTTTCCCGACTGGCAAAGAGTTCGATGAAAATTTCAAATATATCGGATTCGGTGATGATTCCGGTAAGTATACCGCCGTCCACCACCGGGAGTCCGCCGATATCGTTATCCGACAGCAGACGGGCGGCTTCCTCCACCGGTGTATCGGAAGTACAGGATACGGCGTTAGAGGTCATGACAGCCCCGACTTCGAGCCTGGCTAGAAGCGAGGACATCTCCCAGACATCCAGGGTACTGGCAGGAGAGGGAGAGGCGTACAGAATATCCTTCTCCGTGATAATACCAATAAGACCGCCCTTGTCATTGATGACGGGCAGCCGGTGAATTTTTTCTTTTTTCATGATTTCCCGGGCATCGGTAACCGAGTCTGATTTCTTCACGGTAAAGGGATTTTTCGTCATTCGGTCGCTTACATTCATAAGTTAATCCTAGGCCCGGGGATGCTCACTGTCAATTTTCAACCCCCTGCAAGCCTACCGGGAGCAGTATTGTATATACTGCAATAGAAAGTATGGACATAAAACTCTGGACCGTCGCGTTCTTCATCCTGCTCAGCCTCTTTATAGCCGCTCTGGTACACATCAGGCTGCTTAAGGGGAATCTCCGGAACGCCGGGACGGAAAAGGACAGGCTCTTCAGGAGGACTTCCGGGTTTCTTCTGGTTCTGGGTGAAAATCTGAAAATCCATGATGTCAGCTGGTCCATTCTCCGGAAATTTCACCTGAAAACCGAAGATCTATTGGGGCAGTACATCGACAAAACCGTACTCTGGCCTGATACGGAAAAAGGCCGTAACGACTCTTTAAATGCATTTCGCAAGGCCCTGAGCGGTATACCATCGGTGTTTTCCTACGATCTTACAGACGCCGAAGGGCGGGGTTTCAGTCTGGAGATAAAGGCCTTTCCCATTCCTTCCGCATCCGGGGGAAAGCAGGACATCTTCTGTGTCGGCCGGGATATGACCACCGAAACCGGGACGAAACAGATGCTGACGAGACGTGTCATGGTGGAAGATATCATCGCCAGAATTTCCACTTCCGCATTAACCGCTGTCCGTGTGAAGGAATGCGTTCCGGGGATTCTGGAATCCGCCGGGGAATTCCTCGACGCCAGACGTGCGTTCTTTTTTCAGACCGACAGAAACAGCAGCATCATATGGGAATCGATTTGGAACGCGGAGGAAACACCTCAACTGGAAGAGTATTGGCGGAGTCTGAAAATGGAATCTATCAAGCAATTTATGATTGAACCTGGATTCATCTCCATACGGAATCTCCAGGGTAACGAATCTCTTCCGGAATCCTTCAGGAAGCTGGCGGCAATTACCGGCACAGGATCTCTTATCATCACGTCGCTGGAAGACGCGGACGGAACGATATTCGGTTATGCAGGATTCTCATTCAATCGTTCGAAACCTCCTGAAGACGAATCGTCATCTCTGCTTTTCAGGCTCCTTTCGACGACGCTGACCGGCCTGCTCTCGAAAATCGACGCCCAGAGGGACATGGAACTCTTCCGTCAATTGGTTGATGTCGCCGGACAGGGGGTTGTCCTGATGGATGTTGACGGACAGATGACTTATGCCAACAGGGCGTATTACGAACTGACCGGCCGGGAGGCCGACAGCTCCGAGCCGGTATGGAATGTATACGCGGATTCTTTCAGCGACAAGGTGAGACTCCTGATTCTCCCTCTGGTGAGAACCGGGGAAAGATGGACCGGAGAGCTGCGGATAATTAAGAGCGACAATACCGGCATCGATACCGTTGAGACTTTCTATCCCATCGTAACCGGTACCGATGAGCCCCGGTTTATCGTCAACGTCATCACTGATATCTCCGACCGGAAGCGATTGGAAGGTCAGCTGATTGCCGCGAAGAAAGAAGCGGACCATGCCAACCGTGCCAAGAGCGACTACCTGGCGAACATGAGCCATGAAATCAGGACTCCGATGAATGCCGTTATCGGCCTCACCTATCTGGCTCTTCAGACCGATCTTGATAATCGTCAGCGGGATTATCTGATGAAGGTCAATACCGCGGCAAAAAATCTGCTCGTTATTATAAACGACATCCTCGATCTGTCAAAAATCGAATCGGGTCACCTGGAGCTTGAAACGGTACAGTTTTCCCTCGATGAAGTGCTGGACAACCTGGCGGATATGATTGCGGACAAAGCCCGGGGCAAAGGGTTGAAACTGCTGTTCTCAAGAGCTCCGGAAATCCAGGACTCCCGTACCGGCGACCGTTTCCGTCTCGGTCAGGTACTGCTCAATCTGGTTGACAATGCGATTAAATTCACTAA
>DAOVYP010000043.1 GCA_030635565.1 Spirochaeta sp.
CCCGATGCCGTGGCGGAGATTCTTGCGGACGATCTGGACTTGGCCCTTTCCGCATCATAGGTTTGTAGTATGAGTAGATGGGTCAAAGCCGCTGAAGTATCCGATTTCGAGGGACTCCATCCCGATCAACCGTCAGTTGCAGTTGAGGTGGAGGGTTACGATATAGTGATCTTCAAGTTACGCGAAGGCTGGGCTGCACTGGATGATACCTGTTCCCATGAGTTCTCCAAACTGTCCGAGGGCGAGGTATGGAACGACCGGGTGTACTGCGATAAGCACGGTTCCTCCTTCGACTGCCTTTCCGGGGAGGTGAGGGGACTGCCGGCCACCGATGATGTCCAGGCATTTCCCGCAGAACAGCGGGGGGAAGATGTGTGGGTCGAACTCCCTGATTACACCTGAGATGGCTGCGGCAAAGGATATGCTGAATGACTGACGGGATCGTTCCTCGCACCTCTGGTACTCCGGTACGACCCTTGTTCACTGGCGCCCCGGCGACTGATCCGCTTACAACACGCCCTCTTTCCGATCCCAGAGGCCCGTTGGGGGATGAGATCCGCAATGATTTTCCCCTCATCGTCTCCCACCCGGATCTGGCCTATCTGGACAGTGCCGCCACCAGCCAGAAACCCGAGGCGGTACTCACCGCAATAGACCTGTACTACCGGCAGGACAACGCCAACGTTCACCGTTCGCTCTACGATCTTGCCGAACGTTCCACCCTGGCCTTTGAGAATTCCCGAAGGACGGTGGAACACTATCTGAACGCGGCCTCCCACCGGGAAATAATCTTCACCCGGGGAACCACCGAAGGGTTGAATCTCCTTGCGTGGTCTCTCACCGAACTCCTCGTGAAAGAGGGTGATATTCTTCTGGTAAGCGCCCTGGAGCATCATGCGAATTTCGTTCCATGGCAGCAGGCCGCCTTCCGCAAAGGCGCCGAACTGGTTCTCATTCCCGCCCTGAAAGACGGTACTCTGAATCTGGATTTTTTCAGGGAGCTTGAAGCAGACGGCCGGGCGGACAGGGTGAAAGTCGCGGCGGTGGCCCACATTTCCAACGCCTTCGGCACCGTCCATCCGGTGCGGGCGAGTTCAAAATGGTGCCGGGAACGGGGAATCCCCCTGGTTCTCGATGCCGCCCAGTCCCTGCCCCATCTGCCCATCGATGCCCCGGCCACAGGAGCCGATTTCCTGGCTTTCAGCGGTCATAAGGTGTACGGTCCCATGGGTTCCGGCGTCGTCTGGGGCCGGGAGGAATGGCTGGAGAAAATGCCTCCCTGGCAGACCGGCGGCGAGATGATTTCCATGGTGAAACCGGAAAAATCCACATGGAATGAGCTGCCGTATAAATTCGAGGCCGGCACACCGGATGTGGCCGCCGCCGTGGGACTGGCCGCCGCCTTGAACTGGATGAAGGAAACCGGAGTTGAGCGGCTTGAAGCCCGTGAACATGAATTGGAGCTTTACACATTCGAAAAACTCACGGCTATTGAAGGCCTCACCCTTTACGGTCCCGCCGATCCCTATCGGCGCCGCGGGGTGTTTTCCTTCAATCTCGACGGCATCCACAGCCATGACGTTGCCCAGTATCTGGACAAGGCCGGTGTGGCAATCCGTTCCGGCCATCACTGCGCCCAGCCGGCCATGCGTCTGATGGGTATACCATCAACAGCCAGGGCTTCACTGGCCCCGTATAATATTCAGGCAGATATCGATCACCTTGTGGAAGGCGTCACCGGCGTGCAGGAGTACTTCAAATGATTCGTGAGAACATGGGAGATCTGGACGATCTTTACATGGAGATTATCCTCGATCACTACAAATCCCCGAGGAACAAAGCCGATCTGTCCCATATCGACAATGACAATATGCACGAGAATCCCTCCTGCGGAGATTCCTTGAAACTGGAAATACTCATGGGAGATGACGGCCGTATCGATTCAGTCCGGTTCGACGGTCACGGCTGTGCAATCAGCACCGCCTCGGCCTCGTTGATGACCGAGCGCCTTCCCGGCAAGACCCCGGAGGAAGCCCGCTCATTCATCGAGGTATTTCTCAAAGTTCTGCGGGGCGAGGAACCGGCCGAACGCCTGGAGGAATGGGGCGATCTGGCGGTTCTGGGAGGTGTCGTTAAATTTCCCATGCGGGTGAAATGCGCCACCCTGGCATGGCATGCGTTGGAGAAATCTCTGGAGGATTGAGAGACCACCCGGAACTAATTCAGATAAGGTTTTCCCCTCTTTCTCTTCGGCAGCATTATTGCGAAAGGAATTGCCAGTAAAGCTAACAAACCGCTGATCAGATAGGTGATATCCATTCCGAGTAAATCGGAAAGAAATCCAACCAGCAGCAGCATCAATGAGTTAAGGCCGAAGTTGATTGTCATGTAAATACCATTGACAAAAGCCCGGTGTTCAGTATCAAGTTCCTGCACAATCGCCAGCATTACAGGACCCGGGGCAACAAGGAAAAATCCTGTAAGAATCAGGATGGGGAAAGTTAATATTCCCTCTGAATGAAGAAAAAGCCACATCAGTACAGGCGAAACGGCTGCAATAATAACCATAGCCCTTCGACGGCCTACACGGTCAGATAAAATTCCTGCGCTCAAAGTGCCGATGACGCCGGCAAACTGTATTACCGATAAAGCAATCCCCGAAAACCACAAAGAATTCCCTTTGTCGGTAAGGTAAACAGAAAGATATAAAGTCAAGGCGGATTTCATTGCACCGCGAAAAAAGATGATCATTCCAAGAACAAGAAAGGTCGGTAAAAATTTTTTGTAAGTCGATGTGTAACTGATATGTGATTTGTCTTTCTGGAAATCTTCCCTCAGGTCGATATCTTTTAATTTGAAAAACAGGATGACGGTAGCTGTTAATCCCAAAGGGATAAGCCTGTAACTGCCTTCCAGTCCCCAGTGTGTAACGGCAGCAACGATGATGAGCGGGCCCAGCGTTCTGGCCATTTCGCCCCCAACCATGTAGAAGCTCATTCCCATGCCCAGCTTATTACCTGATATATGGCCAATCATTACCGGTGAGGGGACATGAAACAGGGTGGAACTTATCCCCGCTGTAAAAAGAAGAACAGCCAGCATCAGATAGCTCGGTGCCAACCCGATCAGGCTCATGGAAATGGTTGTAATTGCCGGGGCAAAAATAACGAAATATCGTACCTTCATTTTGTCTGCAAGGATGCCTACCAGGGGATTGAAAAGTGATGGAGCCTTTTGAATCACAGAAAGCAGTCCTGCCATGGAAAGGCTTATCCCGAGTTTTTCAACAATGAGGGGGAGGATGGGCGCCAGGAAAGAGGCGTATATATCATGTGCCATATGTGCCAGGCTGATTGAGACCACATCCCCTGACCGGAACTTTTCATCCATGCATGATCACCATCTCATGTAAATGTGAGGAAAGTTATCATGCCGCACATCAATAATCAATGTCGTTCAGTTTCCCCTGCCTGCTCCACATCGGGCCCACCAGCCGGAAGATTTCATGCCAATCGAGATACCCTTCAATTTTCATTCGATCGGCTTTGCGAGGAGCAAGGCTGCACTCTCAGCTCCGTGGATTCCCGCCGGTATTTCCATTATAATTAAGTCAGGTTCATGGGTATGTCATGAAACAGAATGATCGGGAACTAAGGCTTTATTACCGGAGACACTTTCCTTCACTCATAACTTTCTTATTTCTGGTAATACTGCCGTTGGCCGCCTTCAGTGAGAGCGAGATATACGAGATACGCGAGATACCGAAGCCGTTCGTGGAGCGTAGGGAGGAAATTCTCGTAGGGGATTTGGAGAATATCTATCAGGAGCTATCACCTTATCAACGTTGGCTGCTTATGTACTGGCAGGGGAAATATGCCCCCCTGCTGGACTGGGACGGAGTATATGCTGAATACGAGACCTGGATTTCCCGCGGTTCGCCTGTCTATGTAAATCTCACCGAACTGTTCGCCGAATCAGGATATTTCTATCTGGATGATCTTCGACGGAAGATTAAGGATACGGATTTCGCTCCCAACGAAAAGGCGTATCTGGATATTCTTCTTCAGTTCCTGTTGGACGAGAACTCAGCCTTGGATTCGTCCGGGAGCGAATGGCCAATCTACCTGCTCGCGGAGGATTTCCTTACGGAGTTTCCTGATTCGCCCTATCGGCCCCTCGTACAGGATGTCATCCTTCAGAAACAAAAGCCGAGTCCATTGTCCTTAGGTGTCTCCCTGATATTGGGAATGAATATTCCCTTTGGAAATATCGCTGACTATACCGGTCTCCCCTTTTTTCTCATAGGTATTGATTTTCCGATAACTTATCACCGTTTCGTGTTCACGCTCTCAATATTAGGATCAATCGGGCCAATCACCGACTCCATAACATATGGGGGTACTGAATGGTATGATACCCTCGGAATGCTCATGTGGGATTTCTCCCTTGGCTATAGAATCCACCCAACCAGAGATTTTGCCGTGACACCCAGGATAGGAATCGGAGGCACGCGCCTGAAATTTATGAATTGGGATCCAGACGAAAGCCTGCGCACCGATCAAAGGACAACCTTTTCCTTCGGGGTCGCCCTGGAGTTCTTCAATTATAATCCATTTTCCGGATCGTTAGGAAAGTGGGCATTAGCTGTAGACTACCGCCACATCCCCGAAGCCTGGGACAACGATCTGACAGGGTCCGGGCTCCTGGTCTTAGTGTCCTTAGGAACCACAGGATTCTCATTTTGAGAAGCATTTTTCTGGATTCCGACGAAGTTATATACTATTGTCAATAATGACCGGGTGAGTTACTTTTTCGTCTTCAGGGGGCCCGGGAATTCGTCTGCTCTTATTGCATCCCGGGATTCCTGAACGAACTCTCAGGTCTGTGAACTGCCAGCAATTCTCAAAGTAACACCCTTTCAGCCAACCCTCGAGTAATTCCGCCTACCCGCCGGGGATTGGCAGATCCAGCCCTTTGAGCATGAATACCATAAGGTCAGTCCAGTGTTTGAATACCATGTAACGGGTCAGGGCCCGTATATCATTAAAGAAAATCTTTCTGGCACCCACTGTTTTTCTCAGCAGCCGATAGGATGCATCATAAAGCTCCAATACCGTATGAAAGAGAAAAGAAAGGATATTTAACGTTACCAACAGATTCGCCAGATGCTTTTTACCATGGCCGAAATTATGCTCCAGATTGTATCCATTGGTTTTCAGTGTTTTATTGTGCTCATTCTCAATCTTCCAGCGGGAGCGTCCTGCTTTGACGATTTCCATTACATTTTCAGCACTGATGTCATGATCGGTGACATAAGCAAAGCGCCCGGTGGTTTTTCCACTCTGATTCTGAATCTCAAGCTCACACCAGTTCACCTTCATTGAATCCTCGGTATCCCTAAGTGGAACATCATTGAAGTACCTGTAAATATGGGTTTTCCGTTCTTTGCCGTTCCATACTTTTCGCGCCATAGTGAAAAGATCTTTCCCCTCTTCTCCATCTTCTACCCACTGATAGAGAGCTTTATGGGACGTCTTCTTACAGGTTAAAAGGAAGTGGAATCCATTCTCCCTTGCCTCTGTGCAAAATGGATTTCTTGCGTAAATATCATCTCCAAGAAGAGTTACTCCCATTTCTGAATACTTATAGCCGTTACCTTTGAGCCACCGTTTGGCTGCGTTGATTTCACAATCCTGTTTCTCACTACCATCCTGGGGGATAATAAACTCAGGCTCAACCGAGAGGACATGGCTGCTTTGAGGGTGGACCAATACCGGGGTGATTGCATGATGATACCAGGTGCGCCGCCCATCATTATGGTCCTTGAATGAGCATTCTTCGCAGTGAATATTATCGGAACTATGAAACCAGGTTCCATCAAGGGCTATCAGGTATGTGTCGTTTATCGACCGATATTTTTCTTTGATTTCCTGTGAAAGCAATTGATCATGAATATTGGAAAATACACTATAGCAGTACTCCGGAGATACAGGGTCCAGAAGAGTTCTGATACTATTATCTGTTGGTATATTATGGGATCCAAAGAGTGTTCGGACATTGTTGTTTCCTCTCTCTTGTTCCATCATTTTCTGGTGAGAAAGAAAGGATGGGGACTGCATGAAAAACACCGAGAATGCACTTAATGCGGCATCCTTTATCGAGTACACACAGTTATCTCCGCTGCGAATATCGGGAAATGTTCCGATTGCTGCCTTGAGATAGCTCATTAATTGTGCAAAGGTCCCCTCCCTGTGCATGGATACAGTGTAGAAAGCTCTGCAAAGTTATAATACTTATCACTTGTTAGTTGCTTTTAGTGGTGTTTCTCTGGTTTCTCGCTACTTTGAGAATCACTGGTGAACTGCTATAACCATTGACATCTCTCTGCCCGTGTCCGGATGGCCGATTGGAGGTGTACATGTCGAAAAAGCAACTATTTCTCGTCATCAGCGTGATCGTTTCAGTGTTCCTGATCAGCCCAGTTGCCGATGCTTTCGCAAGCGGAGAAAAATCAGCGGAGTCGGCGGCGTCCACAACGGGTCATGGAAAGTACCTGGCGGGCCAGGGCGTGATTATACCGCCGGAATCCGTCTATGTGGACTCCTATATAGCCGGCGTCGATTATAGATATCCGATCCCTGAGGAAGGGATAGGAATATCACTTTACGCAGGACATCGACAGGTATCAGGCGCCGGTCAGGAAGAAATCATCCAGGTGGGCATCCAGGGCAGGAAGATGGAGTTTGAAGATCTGCCCCCCATGAATGTGGCTTTCGTCATCGACAAAAGCGGCTCGATGGATTCCCGGGACAAGATGGATTGGGTGAAGGAATCCTTTTACATCTTCGTCGAAAGCGTTCGGGACACCGATTTTGTGTCCCTTGTTGTGTTCGATAATGAAGCTCAAGTTATCTTTCCCAGTACAAGGATGGATTCTCGTGACAAAAGGCTCCGATTCAAGGACGCCGTTCGTGATATTCAACCTGGAGGAGGGACCAACCTTTTTCAGGGACTCGAACAGGGGTACAGCCAGGTGATGGCCAACTTCCGCAGTGAATACACGAACCGGGTCCTGTTCCTGACCGATGGTGTGGGGAAATCCGAAGGGATTCTCGACATGGCCGCCACCTACCGGGAGATGGATGTCAACGTCTCCACCATCGGCCTCGGGGGTGATTTCGACCTGAAACTCATGAACGACCTGGCCCGGGCCGGAGGGGGAAGTTCCCGTTTTGTGGCCGATCGGGTGGAAATGGAGAAGATCTTCGGCAGCGAACTTGACCGGGCCTTCGTCCCGGCAGCCCGGGAATTGGTAATGATCCTGGAGCTCTCACCGGGAGTAGAACTTGTCGAAACCTGGGGATATAACCATTCGATATCGGAACAGGTAATAAGTTATCGTCTACCGACACTGCATCACGGCGATTACGAGACCATCATGGTCAGAATCCGTATCGCCGGGAGCGAGCGTCGTGGAAGGCAAACCCTGGCCCGCTTCACCCTGAACGCGCAGGATACAAGTGGACGCCCGATACCCTCTGAATCCCGGATTCTGGAAGCGGAGTTCGTTGACGATATGGCACCGGTGGCCGGTTATTCCGATGCTATGGTCCTTCGCTCCGGTACGACACTGGATTATGCCGAGAAACTCATACTCATCGGAGAGCTCTACTACTCATGCCGAGCCGAGATTGATGAGACCAATGCCCTCAGAGATGAGATGTGGAG
This sequence comes from Spirochaeta sp., assembly GCA_030635565.1. Taxonomy (GTDB): domain Bacteria; phylum Spirochaetota; class Spirochaetia; order DSM-2461; family DSM-2461; genus UBA2779. Next base: position 7,729 of record DAOVYP010000043.1, read on the forward strand.
AGGGGGAAATTACGACATGTCGTACGAACGGCTCACCAGCCCGCAAATCAGAGAACTTGAGCGTTCGGTGGCCGCCAGGATGGGACGTGCCATGGACCTGACCGTTTCAATGAAAAAATCGATGGAAAACGCACGACTCCGACTTGATAACGAAGGATTCGAGGATGAATTGACGGTACTGGAACAGTACATCCGCATCCTCGGTGAAGAACTTGAAATGGAAGAGGCAAATGTGTCCGGAATTGTTCGGGACCGGGAGATAGCCCCCTTGGTGTCCGACAGGCCCTTCACCGATCATATGGCCAATTTATTCCGGGAGATGACCCTGGACTTTAAGACCAGAAGTGAAGGCGTCGTCGCCGTTTCGGGATTCACCATGCAGAACGGACAGACAGCTCCGATAATTGACTTATTGAACGAAACGGCAACGGTGGAGTTCGGCCGGATAGACTCACTCATTCTGGTGGAAAGGAACCGACTGGATGAGGTCCTCGCCGAGCAGCAGATTCAGTTGACCGGACTCGTCGATACCAGCACGGCCATCCGGGTGGGAGAAATCCTGGCGGCCCAGTACATCGTTACCGGATCGGTCATCGAAATGACCGGTTCCGTTGTGATATTCGGCAGGGTCATCAACGTTGAGTCGGCCGAAGTGGAATCTGTAGCCCAGGTGATCGTTACCAAAGACCCCATTGTGAAGGGATTACTCGGAATATAGTGAAACCGGTGCATGGTGACATTTCCAATTCACTGACATTCCGCAATCCGTTCCGGCCGGCAGTATATGGCATCACCCATGAGGCCACCGGCAAGGATCACCAATTCGGTGGCCATCAACGCGGTTTTTATTCAACAATTTTCCGGGAATCAAATCCTGTTCAGAACCCAGGAAAAGGGACCGTCACCGAAATCCATAATGAATGTCAATGTGTCGCCGCCATTGCTGAACTCGACTTCAACTTCCCATTGATCACTTTCGTCCATGAGTTCCCATTCACCGGAGTCCGCCGAATACCAGTGTGTCCATTCGCCGGTCAGCACACCGTCAACGGGGCATTCATAGGTTCCTCTCATCGACATGTCTTCCAGTAATTCAGTCGAGGGTACACCATCGATAACCTCATAACTAAGCATCTCGGCATTTCCTTCGGGATCGAAGGTCATGACGAGTTTGACATCGAACGTGCCGGAATCGATGACTTCATCTCCGTCATACTCTTCCCAGGTCATCGTCACGATACCTTCCCAGGTGCCTACTATGGGACACTCGTCCACAATCGTGCCCCCGCCGGCGACATGGATTACCCCGATGGCACCCGGTGTGATGTCGATTACGGTGATAATCATCGATGCGATGGTGAACAATATCGATTCCTCGGCGGATACTGATTCATCGCCATAGATTCCGTGATGAACAACCACGATCTCATGCACGCCGAGCTTACCGACCTGGAGCTGATAGGTCTGCGGTCCCTCATCGGCCAGCCACTCGGTGTTCCAGAGTAATTCTCCGTCCGGATCATAAACTTCGATGTCCAGGGACATCACGTCGTACTCGGTGACTCCCAATAGCCGAGCCATGGATGAGCCGCCGACATTCAGTGTAATAATCCGATCCTCGGCAGGATTGCCCGGCGAGAATGAACACGAAAAGAGCAGTACAAGGATGATAACCGACAGACCGGCGAAGACGAACCTTCGTCTATCCAACATAACGATACCTCCTGATTGCGAACCGTATTGGCCCGCGTATCTCTTAAAGTGTAGGCCTCCGAAGGTGAGAATCGCTATGGGAAAATAGTCTCATTCGTTACTCACAGCTCTTCGTAGAACGGATTTAGAATAGCAGGAACAGTTGACAACGCCAAAGTGCAAGTCGAAAAATAATGTGCATTGCCGAGGCGCTAATAATTGCTCCTCCTGGCGCTGATGTATGGCGGCGTAGACGGTGAGACGGCCGATCAAATGGCCGCCGCCCTGCACGTGGATCTCGAATCGGACGATTACCTGGAACTGGCAGAGGACTACCTGGCGGGTCACCAATCCGGGTAGCGAGTAGGGGGAACATAAGATGTCATCAAAATCGCTTCGTTTCGGAATGGGTATCGCCCTTTCAGCGTCAAGCGGAGTGATGCTTCTCCTGGCATTCCCTCCCTATGGGATCTGGCCCTTAGTCTGGATAGCATTCGTCCCCTGCCTGTTCGCCCAATACCGCCTGCTCCCATTGAAGTGGTCCAGCCTGGCGCCTTCGATGGCCCTGCTGCTTTGGCTGGGGCCCTTCATGGCACGATTGTTCGGTACCGGTTTCGGACCCGTCTTCACCTTTCTGGGGGTACTGATTGCATTGATCTCCTTCTTTGCCAATAAGGAGCGAAAGTTTATAGAATCCTCGGGTTACCGCTGGTTCATTCTGCACGGGGTTATCAACTGGGTCGGTTTTGAAATGATACGGGCGACGTTCATCCCGCTGGTGGCTACCAGTGCATTCGTCGGGTACAGCCAGGCGACACAGGTGTGGCTTATTCAACCGGTGTCGGTTTTCAGCGTGTACGGTTTGAACCTGCTTATCATGTTAGTCAACTTCACCCTGGCTCAGGGATTGATGACCTGGTTCGATCAGCGCCGGCATTCCCTCGATGTGGTTCCAGTGGATGGCCGCAGCACCCGCCGATGGCTGGCGGTCGCCGGTGTATTGCTCGGAGTCTGGATTGTAATCGGCGCTTTACTTTTCAACCTTGCTCCAAAGGACACCCCCACGGTCCGTGTTGCGGCATTGCAGCCGAACTACGAGAATCACGCGTTCCAGGATGATGTAGTCAGCTCCCTGATGCGTTTTAACGCCTTCGCTGATTGGACGCGGCAGGCAGCTGAGCAGGGAGCGCAAATTATATTCACGCCGGAGATGGCATTTAACTTTGATCCACAGCTTGAGTTTACAAGTGATTTCAGGAATCTGGCAGAAGAGACAGGTACATATCTTTTCATCACTTATACCGAGGTGATGGAAGGCCAACCCTTCCGTAACGAATCCGTCCTGCTTTCGCCCACGGGTGAGTTCTCGCAGGTGTACGGGAAAAACCACGCCCCTCCGGGAGAACCGCTCTCACCAAGTGCAGGTGTCTATCCAGTCTTTGTAAC
>DAOVYP010000303.1 GCA_030635565.1 Spirochaeta sp.
AAGGGCCCAAGTGGCATGGTGAATTCGGCTGAAACCAAACTGCTTGTCTCCTGGTAACTGGCCACGATCTCACCAGTGGGTGATCCGTATCGTATGGTTTTATTGAGTTGCTCGAACTGGACACCGAGATGAAAGGGGCCGACAACGATTTTTTCGATCTGATACCCGGCAAAGAGTTCGGAGGGACTCCAATAAGCTTCCAATTCGTGGTCCGTCATGGTTCCGAAGGCATTGAAATATTCAACTTTCAAACCGAGCATCAATCCGATCGTAGTGGTGTATTTCACAATCGGCCGGGGGATCAATGTGAACGAATCTATGACAACAATATCGACAATGGCGTCGCCGTTCTCGTCCCGGCTCAACTTTACGTCAAACTCATGAAAAAGACGGCGGTCCTCGATATCGTATACCCGGGTGGACAGGAGTCTCTCCAGGTACTCGTAGCTCGGATACTCCCTTCCTTCCTGTATCTGCAATTCCCTGAGAAGAGCGTCGCGTCGGGTTTTCCTATCGATCGTCGTATTGATGGTTTTAATAGTAATCGAGTTTTCGGAGAACCGGTCTTCTGCGGTGGCATGGTATAAAGGTAGTACAATCATGAAAATGAGCAGGATCAGAATCGTTTTTGCCTTCATAATATAATTATATCCGTAAAAGTGAGTACAATGGTAAGATACTTATTCTGCTGCACGAGAATATTGATTATGTACATATGCGGTCCGTCGGTCAGGTCCCGGCTGTTTCGGGCGGCGAAGCTCATATCTGTCGTGAATCCACCGAAGCGACCACCGAACTGAATCGGCGATCGTCTCAGATGAACCAAATCGTCGAAATTGAAGTCCACCGCAGGATTCGCCGCCAAAGGAATGATCAGGGTGATGTTGGCACTGGACAGAAAAACTCCAGCCATAAACCGGATTGAGTCATCCCGCCGGATTCCTACATGGAATGCCCGGCAACCGACGAAACCATTGCCCGTGCCGAGCAAGAAAGCGCCGGAGATATCCGGACTGATCCCCAGGGCAATACGCTATGGCAGGGGCCAGAAACACAGTAGTACGGTTCGATGATGTCGCATCCTCCGTCTTCCGGATCCCGGAATCGGACAGGTCGGTCATATCAACAGGGCATCAAGGCAGACAACCAGGAACATTCTTACCCCAGTAATTCTCAAAGTAGCCCCCAGTCAGCCTAACCACCGAGAAATATCGCTACCCTCCGGGGATTGGTAAATCCAGCTCTTTAAGCATAAAGACCATAAGATCATTCCAGTGCCCGAATATCATTAAAGAAAACTTTCCTGGCCCCAACAGAGGCCCTGAGTAGTTGGTATTTCTCATCATAGAGTTCCAAGACTGAATGGAACAGAAACGAGAGCAAGTTAAGCGTTAATAAAGGATTGGCCAGATGCTTTTTCCCATGACCGAAATTATGCTCCAGGTTATACCCGTTGGTCTTCAGTGTCTTATTATGCTCATTCTCAATTCTCCACCGAGCCCGCCTTAATCATATCTACGACATTATCAGCTGTTATTTCGTGATCGGCGATATAAACAAAACGTCCGGTCATCTTACCGCTTTTATTTCTGATTTCAAGCTCACACCAGTTGACTCTTATCGAATCGTCAGTGTCCCTGAGCGGTACATCATTGAAGTATCGGTAAATATGGATTTGCCGTTCTTTGCCGGTCCATACTTTCCGAGTGATCGAAAAAATATCCCGATCAATTTCTCCATCTTCCACCCAACGGTAGAGGGACTTGTGAGAGGTTTGTTTACATGTAAACAAAAAGTGGAATCCGTTTTCCTTCGCTTCTCTACAGAACGGGTCTCTTGCGTAAATATCATCTCCAAGGAGAGTTACACCCATTGAAGAATATTTACTGCCATAACCTTTTATCCACCGTTTGGCTGCATTGATTTCACAATCCTGTTTCTCATGACCATCCTGGGGAACTATAAACTCCGGTTCTACCGACAAGACATGACTGGTTTGCGGATGAACAAATACCGGGGTTATCGCATGATGATACCAAGTCCTGCTTCCATCTTTGTGATCCGTGTAAGAACATTTAACACAATGGATTTTTTCTGAACTGTGAAACCAGGTTCCATCAACGGCAATCAGGTAGGTGCCATTGATGGATCGATATTTTTCTTTGATTTCTTGTAAAAGCAATTGGGTGTGGATCTTTTGATACACTCCATAACAGCTCTCCGGAGAGACCGGATCCAAGAGTCCCCGGATGCTGTTATCGGAAGGAATCTTCCGTATTCCAAGCAGTGTCCGGGTATTGTTGCTTCCTCTCTCTTTTTCCATCATATTCTGGTGAGACAGGAAGGATGGGGACTGCATAAGGAAGACTGAGAAGGCGCTCAGGGCCGCATCTCTTATGGAGTACACACAGTTATCTCCTCTTCGAACATCGGAAAATGATTCGATCGCTTCTTCGAGATAACTCATTAACTTTGCAAAGGTCCCCTTCCTGTGCATGAAAGTAGTGTAGGAATATCTGCAAAGTTATAATACTTCTCTTATGTTAAGTATATTTGCAGGAATTAACGAGGTTTCAGCTACTTTGAGAATTACTGGTCACTTTGAGACAAGGCAGACAAAGCGGAGGAAGCGCAGTGTACATAATGCACATGGCCTGGTCGATGATTTCATCAACTGCTCGGCTATGCCTCCTAATGCATTCTGAGCATTTGTCTAACACTGTATCAGAGCGTCAGCTGAAGGTTGACACGACACTGGAGAATGAAAGGATTCATAAGAGGATCATCAGTGAAGCATGGCGTCCGGTGTGTTCTCCATCTTTTCTGTATGAAAAAAACTCCTCCCGGCGGCAGGCGGTACAGAAGCCGGCCCGCCCGAGGTTCTCCTCCTTCAGGCCGGAGGCCCTCAAACGGACCAGATTCGCTTCTTCAAGATCCAGTCGGTATCCGTCTTCACCATCATTGAGGATCACATTCTCCTGATAATCAAAGCTGTGTCGGAACCTTTGGACAACTTCTTTTCCAACCGGATAACAGCAGGGACCTATTCCGGGCCCTGTGGCGGCTATGAGATTTTCAAGGCGGCTGCCGTCATCAACAAGATGCTTCACGGCCACTTCAGCAATTCCCGCGGCAGTTCCCCGCCAACCGGCATGGCAGATGATACCCCGGAGCCTGCCGGGATCGTAGACAGCAACCGGAAGACAGTCGGCCAGCAGAATTGCGGCGATGATGCCCTTTTTGGAGACATAAAGGGCATCGCAGGAGTCGAAAGGCCCTTCAGGTTCGTGATTCACCATACCGATCCGGGTTCCATGAATCTGGTTTGCAACAGCCCATGAGGCTTCCGGAACTCCAAGGGCCGCCGCAACTTCGGCGCGGTTCTTGTCCAATACCGATGGATCGTCATCAACAAGATGCCCCAAATTGAGGCTATGCAGGGGCGGGGCGCTGAATCCGCCGGTTCTTCCGGTTATCCCGACTGTAATTCGTTCCTTCCAGGGTTCAAAAACCCGCCAGCTGTATATCGTAATGCCGTTATCGACACTGCGAATCATTCCATCAATACTCAAAACCACTCCTTGCCAAGTGTACATCATTATAATTAATCTGATGTCAGAAGTCCGGTTAAGATTGGAGGAACCCTATGGCTCGTGTCGTAATATTCCTGGCAGACGGTTTCGAGGAAGTAGAAGCCATAACACCCGCTGATTATCTCAGACGGGCCGGTGTTGAAATCATACTGGCGGGCGTCGGTGCGGATACGCCGATCGGTTCCAGGGGTATCAGGGTAATTGCTGATATCGCAGTTGAAGATTTGAAAGGTATCCCCGATGGTGTTGTATTGCCGGGGGGGATGCCCGGTTCCAGGAATCTGGCGGCCTCGGAATATGTGAGCCGTCTCAGCCGGGAGGTAATGAGAACCGGCGGGCTGGTTGGAGCAATCTGCGCCGCGACGGCTCTGGCGCTCGGCTCTTTGGGCCTGCTGAAAGGGCGCC
>DAOVYP010000290.1 GCA_030635565.1 Spirochaeta sp.
AAAGTGACTCCCGAAGATGAAGTGATATTTGACGGACGTCCCGTCAGGGATGAAAAGCGTAAAATTTATATCGCTCTTCACAAACCATCAGGTTTCCTCTGCTCCGACGACGATCCTGATGGCCGTCCTCTTGCAAAGAGCCTTCTTGACGTCGTGGTGAAAGAGCGGATATTTCATGTCGGCAGATTGGATTACATGACCAGCGGTCTGATTTTTTTCACCAATGACGGCGACTTCGCCAGAGCTCTCACACATCCGTCCAGGAAAGTTGAGAAGGAATATATTGTCACCACAAAAAACGAGATTCCCGAAGAGCTGATGTCTCGTTTTCTGGAAGGTATTACCGTAGAAGGGGTCCGTTATAAGGCTTCAAAAGCGGTGCTGAGGGGCCCGAGAACAGCCGGCATTGTTCTTACCGAGGGCAAGAACCGTGAATTGCGGCGCGTATTCCTGTCCGTTTCAGTCAGTATCAAAAAGGTCCACAGGGTAAGAATAGGCCCCGTTCATCTCAAGGGAATTGCATCCGGGCGCTTTCGAAATCTCAGGGAAAGCGAAATCAGGGCATTGATTGACGGGACTGACGTTAAAAAGGGTTCAGGCGAGCATCGACGGCCGCAGAGCAGAGGAAAGCTTGGTCGTCGCAATTGATGGACCGGCCGGTGTCGGCAAGAGTACTGTGGCCCACTGGGTTGCCGATACTTTCGATTTCTTTAATTTGAATTCCGGAGCTTTCTACAGAGCCATGGCAGTTAAGGTCCTTGATGCGGGGGTGAATGCCCGGGATGAGAATGATGTAATCACAGCCGCCGAATCGGCGGAACTCGATATTATCGGAGGCCGTCTGTATCTTGACGGGATTGACGTCGAAGATCGTCTGAGAACCGACCAGGTGGATCAATGGTCTTCCATTATTTCCACAATCATCCCCGTCAGACACATTGTAAACCGGCATCTCAGGCGCATTGCGGGAACCATCAGCCTCGTGGCCGAGGGCCGGGATATGACAACTGTTGTTTTCCCTGACGCAGAGGTAAAAATTTACCTCGAAGCCGACCCGTTGGTACGGGCCCGAAGGCGTTTCCAGCAGGGCACCAGCTCCCGGAGTCTGGAAGAAATTGAGAACTCGATTCGGGAAAGAGATCATCGTGATAGAAACAAAAAAGAAGGCTCACTTCTGATTGCCGCCGATGCCGTTGTACTGGATACATCTACCTTGACCTTAGCACAGGTTTATGAGAAAGTGAGCGGGTTGATTAATTCATATCTATAACTTATTTCCCAGGAGAAAATATGCCCGAATCGGATGCCTTCGCTCAGGAGAGCAATCAAGACCAACTTCAGGAAATGTACCTGAAGGCCCTCGACAAGATAGAGGAAGGTGGACTAATCGAGGGAGAAGTCATTCAAATTGACAGTGAATTCGTCTATCTCGACGTCGGTTTAAAATCGGATGGTAAGGTTCCTGTTGAAGAATTCAAGGAATTGCCTGCTGTCGGCGACACAGTTGAGACTGTTCTCGTAAAACGCGAGGGACGTCACGGTGAAGTTATAATCTCCAAGAAAAAAGCAGATATGAAAGTGTTCTGGAAAACCCTTCGGGACGCATTTGAGGCAAACGAGCCTGTTAATGGTAAAGTGGCTAAAGCAGTCAAGGGCGGATTCGAGGTGAACCTCGGATTTGACGTCCGTGCTTTCTGTCCCATCAGCAAGATGGATGTACAGCGCATCGAAAACCCCGAAGAATACATCGGTCTGGAATCCCCATTCCTTATCGATCGCCTCTATAGCGAAAAAAAATTCAATATCGTCCTGACCCGGCGACTGTACCTCGAGCAGGTAACCGAAAAGAACCGTTCCGTGTTCTTTGAGAAAATCGCCATTGGTGATGAAGTGGAAGGTAGTGTGAAGAGTTTCACTTCCTTCGGTGCATTCATCGATCTCGGAGGTTTTGACGGTCTTCTCCATATCAATGATATGAGTTGGGGTCATGTTACCCGTCCTAAAGACTACGTTAAGAAAGGCGAGAAAATTCAGCTCAAAGTAATCCGCCTGGATCCCGATGAGAAGAAGATCAATCTGTCCCTCAAGCATTTTCAGGCTGACCCCTGGTCTACTTTCGAGGAGAAGTATCATGTCGATCAGGTTATCAAGGGCAGAGTGACCAAACTCACCGACTTCGGGGCTTTCATTGAAATCGAAGAAGGAATCGAGGGCCTTGCCCACATCTCCGAGCTCTCCTGGGTAAAGCGCGTCAAACACCCCAGGGAACTGTTCAGTATCGGTGACGAATGCGAAGCCATGATACTGGGTTATGATATTCCCCAGGGCCGGATCTCACTGGGCCTCAAGCAGGTTCTGCCCAATCCCTGGGACGAAATTGAAGCAAAGTTTCCCGTTGGCACCAAGGGCAAATGGACCGTTAAAAAGATTACCAATGCCGGTGCTTTCATAGAGCTTGAAGAGGGCATAGACGCATTTCTTCATGCGGATGACCTGTCATGGACCAAAAAAATTCGAAACGTCAGCAGTATTCTTACAGAAGGCGAACCTGTTGAAGCCATTATCACCAGCGTCAATCCCGAAGAGCGTCGTATCCGTCTCGGTGTAAAGCAGCTTGAGGGCGATCCCTGGACAACATTCCATGATAAATACCCTCGTGGCTCCATTGTTGAGGGCGAGATTACCGGTAAAACCGAGTTTGGTGTATTCGTCAAGGTTGAAGGTGACATCGAAGGCCTAATCCACAAGAACAATCTCACCGTAACAAAAGAAGAAGATCATGAAGAGAAACTGACTTCGCTTAACGTCGGAGACAAGATTAAAGCCTCGGTTACTGAAGTGAACACCAGCAAACAGAAACTTTCCCTCTCGGTCCGTGAGATGAAGTTCCGCGAGGAAAGAGCGGAAATTTCCAAATACATGGATGGCGAGGAAGAATCTGGTGATTCCTATACTCTTGCAGATATGCTCAAGAGCAAAAAGGACTAGTGTTAAGTTTGCCGGTAATTTTCCGGCATACGGAACACTTTAGAACACGATATACGTGGGCGAAGTAAGAAACGAAGTCCGGAGACTGGAAACCCTCATTGAGATTAATGCCCTGATAAATTCCCAATTCAGGGATGTCAGGGTATTGTTGTCCCGCATCATGGAATCAGCCGAGAAGCTCATCGGCTCAGATGCTTCTTCGCTCCTGCTGGTTGATAAAGGTACTAACCAGCTCTATTTCGAAATTGCCCTTGGAGACAAGGGCGAAGATGTCAAAAAATATACCCTCGGAATGGGGGAGGGCATCGCCGGTTGGGTCGCTCAGAACGATCGATCCCTGGTGGTGAACGATGCCGGGAACGATCCGCGGCATTTTTCCGTCATCGGCGAAGATACAGGTTATAAAACTATTAATCTAATTGCTGTCCCCTTGAGGGCCAAGGACGAAGTCGTTGGCGTACTTGAGGTTATCAACAAGTCGGATGGTGAGAATTTCAGTGATGATGATCTACGATTTCTTGAGGTGCTTGCCGACCAGGCGTCAATTGCAATTCAAAACGCACGTGAGTTCGGTCAGTTGTCCAAAGAGCTGGATAAACTGAAGAGCCGTGTAGGCAACGGGACAGTCATCGTTGATTCTGAGATTATCTGGAAAAGTCCACTGACGGGAAAAATCCTTGAGCAGGCGGATAAAATCGCCGTAGCAGATTCTCCGGTTCTGATATTGGGTGAGAGCGGTTCAGGCAAGGAACTTCTGGCTGAAAGACTGCATAAGTCCTCACATCGTAACGCCGGTCCCCTCATCAAAGTGAACTGTGCAGCCATCCCTCACGATCTGATCGAGTCCGAGTTGTTCGGTTATGTCAAAGGCGCATATACCGATGCAGTGAGGGACAAGCAGGGTTATTTCGAAAGAGCCGATGGCGGAACCCTCTTCCTTGATGAAATTGCCGAGCTGAGCTCTGATGCCCAGGGCAAGCTGCTCAGGGTTCTTCAGAGCGGTTGTTATCAGCGTGTCGGCGGAGAAATGGATGTTACAGTTGATGTCCGTGTCATTGCCGCAACCAATAAAGACCTTGGTG
>DAOVYP010000218.1 GCA_030635565.1 Spirochaeta sp.
GGGCCCTCGCCGGCCGGACTTACGAGGATACGGTCTGGGAACTCACCCGGGGCTGTCCCTTCGGCTGCCATTTCTGCTTCGAGTCCAAGGGCAGCGGCCGGGTCCGGCACAAGTCACTTTCCCGGGCCGCGTTGGAACTCAGGCAGCTTCAGGATCGGGGTACCGGCAATGTCTTTCTTCTGGACCCCACCTTCAACGCCTCTCCCGGCCGGGCTGAAGATCTTCTGCGGCTCTTTATTTCACAAGCCCCGGAACTGACTTACCACATGGAAGTGCGAACCGAGTTTCTGGATGATGAGCAGGCCGAACTCTACGCCGAACTCGGCTGCACCCTGCAGATTGGTTTGCAGACGGCTCATCCGGAGATCGCAGGAAACATCGGCAGGCCGTTCTCCCCGGAACAATTCAAGGAAAACCTGCTGCCCCTTCATGAAAACGGCGTTCCCTATGGCCTGGATCTCATTTACGGCCTTCCCGGGGACAGCCTGGAAGGTTTCAGGCTAAGCCTTGACTTCGCACTCTCCTGCGCTCCGAATCATCTGGATATCTTCCCGCTGTCCGTACTCCCGGGGACCCGTCTCAGGGAAACCGCCGGCGGGCTCGGCCTCCGGTACCTGGCAGCGGCTCCCTACACCGTCACCGGGAGCGAGAACACCGGATTTTCCACCGACGACTTGTCTGCGGCAGCCGCCCTGACGGCCGCCATCGATGAGCTGTACAACAAGGGCAGAGCCGTTCCCTGGTTCCTCATCACCGCCGAGGCACTGGGTATCCGGCCGGTTGAGATAATTGAGGCTTATCTGAACAAACCTGACGATCTCAGTAAAAATGGCGGCGGGACAGCAAACGATGAGAAGGAGCGCCCCGCCCGTCTCGGGGCTTTTGTCCGAAAACTGGTGGAAGAATCAGGGTATTCCGATCTGAGTTCCATACTCAAAGATCTAGCCTGTCTGTTAACCATTGAAAGCGCCAACCGGGAGGGTCTGCCGCTTCCTGTTGCCCTTACCTTCACCTACGATCCACAAATCCTGACCGAGCATCTGGATATGGGCATTACCGACATCGAGGAACTGGCCGCATTCGTTCCTGAAAACCCCGGGAATTATCGTCCGGTACAGGAAAAGGATGGATTGGACTTCATACCGGACGGCAAAGCAGAATCCTGACAATGCCGCCCAGCACCTGGTGCTCTTCGAGAATCTCCAGATCAGCTTCCCGCATCAGGCTGTCCAACCCGCCGGAACTCTGATAGCTGCAATAACCGGCATAGTGCTCCCTCCCGGCCAATCGCTCAATCAACCTGGTAAACCGTCCGGCAATGGTAGGCGGCAGGGGACTGGAATAATCGGCCACAAGGAAATATCGGGCCGTCCTTGAGAGTTCCTTCAACACCGGAAGACGGTTCTCTTCTTTCATTTCATGCAGGGCCAGGGTGATGGTAGCGTAGTCATACTCTCCATCTGTTACAAACGGCAGATTTCTCGCATCCGCCTCCAGGAATAACAGATTTCCCACTGACAGGGGGATACGCCGACGGGCGCAGTCTGCCATCGCCCCGTTGTAATCAAACCCGAGCACCCGTCCCGCTTTACCGGCAAGAATCAGCGATTGCTCACCGGTTCCGCATGCCGCTTCCAGCACTGAGGCTCCATCCGGAACCAGTTCCGCCATTCGTTTACGGAGAGACTTGAGCATCGGGTCAATAAAAATACGGTAGAAGCGGCATTGTACAGACATGGTTGCCAATAGTACTCAATTCTCGAGGATTTCACTTACCCGTCCCACCTCACCTGATTCCAGGCGAACCTTGATGCCATGGGGATGGTAGGCGGAATTGGTGAGGATATCCATCACAACACCCTCGGTCAGTCTTCCGGTACGCTGATCCTGTTTCAGAACAATGGCCACCTTCAATCCCGGCCGGATATCGCTGCGATTCTTACCTGTCATTTAAACACCTCTTATTCAGGAATCACGAATCATCACTTTAAACCGACGTCCCTTGATTGTCCCGTTTTCAAGAACCTTGACCGCTCGATTTTTCGAACTTCGTTTGACGGCGACGAATGTAACGGTATCGAGACGATCAATTCTCCCGACATCTTCACCATCGATGCCGTCTTTGACTGTTAAGGCTCCCAGAAGATCCCCGGCACTGATTTTATTCTTCCGTCCACCATTGATAGAGAGGGTTATCATTTCGGGCCGCATCTCAGACTGCAACTCAGACCCTTTATTGATATCCGAACGAATGAACTCCGGCCCCGGTACTACCGCGATATAATCGCTCTTCAGGTGATCGTTGATTAATTCCAATCTGAATTTCTCTTTCGGACGTATCAGAGAGAACGCCAGCCCTTCCTTTCCGGCACGACCGGTGCGCCCGATCCTGTGGACATAGGTCTCGGTTTCGAAGGGGAGGTCGAAATTGATAACGGCTCCGAGACTGTCGATGTCCAGGCCCCTGGCGGCGACATCCGTGGCAACCAGGATTCCGCTGCTCCCGTTGGCAAACCGGATGAGAACTTCGGTTCGTTCATTCTGTTCCAGGTCGCCATGAAGGGTCAGTGCGTGCAGCCCGAAACCGTTCAGCCTGCTTCCAACCTGCCGGCAGCTGTCTTTGGTATTACAGAAAATCAGTGAAGACTCCGGCTTGAAGCCCTTCATAATACCAAGTACTGCTGCGATTTTGTCTCCGGAAGACACTTCATAAAAACGCTGTTCAATCACATCGGGGTTGTGAAATGCCTCTAACGTTATTTCCATGGGGTTCTTCAGGATGGTTTTACCGAGTTCCCGTATTTCCTTCGGAAATGTCGCGGAAAAACAAAGGGTTTGACGCTGTGCGGGAAGGAACTCGAAGATACTTCGAATCTCATCCATGAAGCCCATATCCAGCATCCTGTCTCCTTCGTCAAGGATGAATGCTTTCATTTCATCCAGAACCAGAGATTCACGGTTCAGCAGTTTCAGGATGCGTCCGGGTGTCCCGACAACGATGTGCGCCTGATGTTTCAGGGACAGTTCCTGCTTATTCATGGGCATGCCGCCGGTGATATTCAGAACCTTGATATTGGGACGGAATCTGGCGATACGCCGAATCTCTCCGGCCACCTGTTCCGAGAGCTCCCGGGTCGGACAGAGAATGAGAATCTGTATCCGATTCCGACTGATGTCGAGATTCTCCAGCAGCCCGATTCCGAAAGCCGCCGTCTTGCCGCTCCCGGTTTTCGCCTGAGCCAGGAGATCCCTGCCCTTCAGAATAGGAGGAATGCTCAATTCCTGAATGGGGGTCATCATTTCGTATTTGAGATTTTCCAGATTCGACAGCATCGCCTCAGAAAGATTCAGGTGAGTGAAGGGTTTCATTTTATATCCGTATTATCAGCCCCACCGTGAAATCTCCCTGGGGGATAATCGCGGTTCCGCCGAGGGTTAACCCGCCGCCGCTACCGCCGGAACCGATACCGAAGAACAATCCCGAATTACTCAAATCCATGGGCAGCAGAAAGCGTCCCTGCAGCCGGAGACCCAATCTCTCACTCAGGTAAATTTTCATACCGCCTTTGATATCGAAGGCAAAAAACCATGCATCACTCACCGAGGAATCCTTCGAATCGAACCAGGCCGCCCCGATATCGGCACCGATGAAGAGGCGGATTCTGTTTTCCAGGAAATCCTTGTTCGCCCCGACCAGGATGTAATTGGAGGCCATACCGAAACCGGCATCCGAGTAGGCGACATCTGTGGAGGTGAAGTCCAGAGTCGAATCGGCTCGAGTATAATTCAGATCAACGGAGAATCCCCCCGGGAGGTCAACAACAGAAAAAATAATTCCGTAGCTAATCGAATTCGCCACATCCACACGGCCCTCATTGAAGTCCGTGGCCCCACCCAGGTGATAACCGAAAACCGGGGTTATTTCGAATGGCGGTCTTTCGGCATACAGAGCTGCGGGAAGAAAAATTGTTGTCAGAAGTACCAATATTAATCGCTGCATATCACTCAAGTATAGACTTATTGCCGGCATAAGTACCAAAACGAATCATCTTGATTCCCCGCTGGAATATGCTGTTGGAATGAATTATGCGTTGTCAATTATTTCGTGTGTGAAAAGATTTCGGACAATCTACCAGATATTCCCCCCGTCATTGGACTTGCTCAAACTCAATCCGGATTTACCATTGAGAACATAGACATAGTTCCCGCTGAAACCGATACCCTGCGCCGATGAAGACGTCGTTATTTCTCTTTCTGTTGCTTGCGACCAGGATCCGCCGCCATCTGTGGATTTTATATATTTCACTACGTTACCGTCGACGTAGCTGATATGAATAGTATTTCCATCTCTTGCGATGGATGTTCGCGTGCGCTGGTATCCGTCGGTGGATATCACCCGTTCGGTCCAGATTGTCGTATGCCCGTAATACCCCCGCTTGAAACGAACATCATTCTCTGTGTCATTGTAATAACTGATGTAGAACCAGCTTCCGTCGTCATTGACGGTGATATCGGCACCCGATCCATACACATCGTCCGATCCGAGAGGATAGAAATCCCAGGTTCCGCCATAATTTGTCGACTTGGCCAATAAGAGATTTGTGGCGGATTGATCGTACATTACCGCGTAGATTCGACTCCCGTTTGGGGCACATGCAATAGTCGATGTCATTGGAGTGACACTACCGCTGTAATCCGTGATGCTCCAGACCGTGCTTGTCCAGGTTGTACCTGTGAAGTATGTAGAGGCCAGAGACCAGCCACTACCTGGGTTGTAGCTCACATAAATGCGAGTACCGTCGGAGCTGCAGGTCACATCGTTCCATCTGCCGACATAGTACCCGGTTTCCAAAGTATCAGAGGAGAAACTGGCA